>JAFQKM010000089.1 GCA_017396925.1 Clostridia bacterium | reverse complement strand
CCCTCGGCACACAGATGGCCGCAGGCGAATGGACAGAATAATCTTATACACATCAGAAAAGGCTCCCCGAAGGGAGCCTTGTTCTTTATGCAATTGGGTTTTTGATCGCTGTGTGCAGATTAATAATTTCTTGCAGCCAGCTGGAAGTGTGCCTTGGGATGTGCGCAGACGGGGCACAGCTCGGGAGCAGCCGAACCAACATGGATGTGGCCGCAGTTTCTGCACTGCCAGATCTGCTGGCCTTCGCGCTCGAAGACGATGCCCTCTTCGATGTTCTGTGCCAGACGCAGGTAGCGCTCTTCGTGCTCCTTCTCAACAGCAGCGACGCCTTCCATCATGCGGGCGATCTCTTCAAAGCCTTCCTCGCGGGCGGTAACGGCCATGGAAGCGTACATATCGGTCCACTCGTAGTTCTCGCCGGCAGCAGCGTCCTTCAGGTTTTCCAGTGTGCCGGGAACCTTGCCGCCGTGCAGCAGCTTGAACCACAGCTTGGCGTGTTCCTTCTCGTTGTCGGCAGTCTCGGTGAAGATGGCGGAGATCTGCTCGTAGCCATCCTTCTTGGCCTGGGATGCATAGTATGTGTACTTGTTTCTGGCCTGGGATTCACCAGCAAATGCGATCTCGAGGTTAGCAGCGGTCTTTGTTCCCTTCAGTTCCTTCATAATAGCCTCCTGTTTTTCAATTCTGATTTTTCTATATGATTTCAATGGTTTGCTTAGCAGAGTTTTTCGAAGTCGCAGGCCCCGTGCTTGCAGAGAGGACATACATAATCTTCGGGGAGGGTCTCGCCCTCGTAGACATAGCCGCATACCGTGCAGCGCCAGCCCTTTTCGTCCTTCTTCATTTCGGGCTTGGGCTTGACATTCTGCTGGTAGTAGGCATAGGTCATGGGTTTTTCGTCGCCCAGCTTCTCGCCATCGGTGACGGCGGCGATGAAGAGGGTGTGGCTGCCGAGGTCGATGCTTTCTTCGACCCAGGCGCTGATGCGTGCCGTGGTGTGCTCGGTGATATAGGGAATGCCGGTGGCCGTACAGGGCTGGCGGAAACCTTCGAACTTATCGACGTCGCGGCCCGACTGGAAGCCGAAACGGCGGATCAGATCAAACCCTGCGCTCTCGCCCAGCACCGACAGGTTGAAGGCCTTGGTACGGGAGATCATATCGTGGGTATGGTTCTGCTTATTGACGGCGATGGCGATGCGGTTGGGGGTCGAGGTGACCTGCATGGCGGTGTTGATGATGCAGCCGCTCTGCTTTTCGCCTTCCTTTGCTGTCAGGACATACAGCCCGTAGCCGATGTCGTACATTGCCTTCTTATCCATAAGCCTGCTCCTTTATGCACTCGCGTCTTCTTTTGCCAGGCACCGGCTGCAGATGCAGCTGACCTGAAGGTGATAGCCGGTGACCTTTGCCCCGCCGGCCTCGATTCGATTGAGAAAATCCTCCAGCTCGACCGAACAGTCGAGCATCTCGCCGCAGCGGGTGCAGACCATGTGGTCGTGGGGCTTTGTATTGCGGTCGTACCGGTCGGGCCCGCCGGGGATCTCGATCTTTCGGATGATCCCCTCGCCGCACAGGCTGCTCAGGTTCCGGTAGACGGTGGCGATGCCCAGCTTTGGCATCTCGGCCTTGGCGGCCAGATAGATCTCGTCGGCCGTCATGTGGAAGGGCGAGGCCTGGATGACCCGTAGAATGGAAGCTTGCTGTTTGGTCATTCGGTCTGTCCTCCTATTCTTTTTTCGAGAACGATTATCATTCTTGATTTCATTATACTAAAAGAATGACGTTTGTCAAGACCTTTTTTACATATATTTTCTTCAGTTCCTATTTTAAACCAAAACGATCGTTTTTATACACATGCATCAAAAAAATGTTCAACAGAATCATTCCCTGTTTTTTATTCATCATGCCGAAATTCTGTTTTTTCTTTTTATGCTGTCCGAAAAAGGGCTGCTCATTCGTTATAATAAGTATAGAAGAAAACTGCCACAAAGGAGGTCTGCCCCATGAAACCGCGCCGCACATTCAAAAATCCGCGCAATCTGCTCCTGACGTTGCTCTCTGTCCTGCTCACGCTGCCCTACAGTCTGTCCTCAGGCGGCCCCTATACGGCCTTGCTTGTCGGCCTGCCTGCCCTTGCGGTCATTCATCTGGTGCTCGGCACAGCGGTTTTCCACGATGACCCCAATGAAGCCGTTGCCAAAGACCGCGAAAAGGCAGTCACCGATCTGCTGCAGAACCCCTTCTTCATCTTTTCCAAGGGTGCAGGCGGCGGTGCCATTTCCACACAGGATGTACAAAGCTCCGACGAAGGCCGCTGTATCACCTTCTCGTGGCTGACAGTTGCAGCCGTCCATCTGCTCAATGCCGTCCTGATCGAAGACAAACTGGCCTACACCGGCCCCATGCAGCTGAGCCGCTACTGGCCCGTATGGCTGCTATGCATCGCCTTGCCGCTCTGACCGTTATGGCCATCGGCGCAGGCGCTATGACCGTCTCCCATGCCAACGACTCCTTCTTCTGGGTTGTCACCAACTTTGGTGAAATGACCCCCGATCAGGGCTACAAAACCCAGACCCTCATGACGCTGGTGCTTGGTGTCAGTGCCATGGTCGGCATCCTCATCATGTCCTTCATATTCTGATTCTTCGCATAACACACAGGCAGGACAGACCATGTGCTGTCCTGCCTTTTACCACGAAAGGAAACCTACCGTTATGGATAAATTACTGCGTTCTCATGCGGATGCCATCGTCTCCGCTTCCATCAAGGCTGTTCAGCCGGATGAGGCCGTCAGCCGTGCCCTGAAGAGGCAGGAGTTCCCCGGCCGCGTGGTGCTGGTAGCCGCCGGTAAGGCCGCATGGCAGATGGCCAAGGCCGCCTACGACTGCCTTGGCGACCGCATCGACAGCGGTGTCGTCGTAACCAAGTACGACCATGTTATGGGCCCCATCGCAAACTTCACCTGCTGCGAAGCAGGCCACCCCGTTCCCGATGAAAACTCCTTCGCCGGTACCCAGAAGGCATTGGATCTGGTAGCAGATCTGACCCCGGAAGATACGGTTTTGTTCCTTCTCTCCGGCGGCGGCAGCGCATTGTTCGAAAAGCCGCTGGTTCCCGGCAGTGT
>JAFQKM010000088.1 GCA_017396925.1 Clostridia bacterium | reverse complement strand
GTCAAGAAGAGCCAGATTTTCTCTACCGCTGCTGACAACCAGACCTCCGTTGAGGTCAACGTGCTGCAGGGCGAACGCGAGATGGCTGCTGCCAACAAGTCTCTGGGCCGCTTCCATCTGGACGGTATCGCTCCCGCACGCCGCGGTGTTCCTCAGATCGAGGTTACCTTCGATATCGACGCCAACGGCATCGTGAACGTTTCCGCCAAGGATCTGGGCACCGGCAAGGAGCAGCACATCACCATCACTTCCTCCACCAACATGTCCAAGGACGACATCGACAAGGCCGTTCAGGAGGCCGAGCGCTTTGCTGAAGAAGACAAGAAGCGCAAGGAAGAGGTCGACACACGCAACAACGCCGAGAGCCTGGTTTACCAGACCGAAAAGTCCCTCGCCGAGCTGGGCGACAAGGTCACAGCCGCCGAGAAGGCACCCATCGAAGAGCAGCTGAACAAGCTGAAGGAGACCCTGAAGGGCAGCGATACCGCCGCCATCAAGGCCGACAGCGAAGAGCTGACCAAGCGTTTCTATACCATCGCCGAGAAGCTCTATGCCCAGGCAGCACCTCAGGGTGAGGCCGGCGCACAGCAGCAGGGCGGCAACGGCCCCGACGGCGCTGTCGACGCTGACTTCGAAGTTGTCGACGAAGACTAAGCTTACAGAATAGAGAAAGGCCATGGGCGGAGTGCATCTCCGCCCAATGGTCGGTTTATAAGGAGTTAATACAACATGGCTGAGGAGAGGCGCGATCTCTACGAAGTGCTCGGGCTGAGCAAGGGTGCTTCGGAGGAAGAGATCAAGAAAGCTTACAGAAAGCTTGTTAAAAAATATCATCCCGACCTGAATCCCGGCGACAAAGAGGCCGAGGCAGCGATGAAGGAAGTCAACGCCGCCTATGAGATCCTCTCCGACGCCGAGAAGAAGGCCAAATACGACCAGTTCGGCTGGGCGGGCATCGATCCCACCTACGGCGCCGGTCAGGGCGGCTACGGCGGCTTTGGCGGCATGGGCGGCATCGATATGGACGACCTGGGCGACCTGTTCGGCAGTATGTTCGGCGGCTTTGGCGGCTTCGGCGGCATGGGCGGACGTTCGTCCTCGAGAAACAGCAATCGCCCCCAGAAGGGCCGCGACATCGAGGCCGAGATCGAGCTCAGCTTTGAAGAGGCGGCCTTCGGCTGTGAAAAGACCATCGCCGTCACCCGTCTGGAAAACTGTGCATCCTGCGGCGGCTCGGGCGCCAAGGCCGGCACATCCCCCGAGACCTGCCCCCACTGCGGCGGCACCGGCACCGTCCGTACCATGCAGCGCACCGCCTTCGGCACCTTCCAGTCGACCGGCCCCTGCCCCGAGTGCGGCGGCACCGGCAAGATCATCAAGGAGCCCTGTCCCGAATGCGGCGGCAGCGGCACCGTCCGCAAGCGCCGTAAGATCAATGTCAAGATCCCGGCCGGCATCGACAACGGCCAGACCATCCCCCTGCGCGGTCAGGCCCACGGCGGCAAAAACGGCGGCCCGGCAGGCGACCTCTATGTCACCGTCCGCGTCCGTCCCCACAAGCTCTTCAAGCGCAGCGGCCAGGATATCTACCTCGAGATGCCCATTTCCTTCTCGCAGGCCTGCCTGGGCGCACAGCTGACCGTCCCCACCATCGACGGCAAGGTACAGTATTCCATCGAGGAGGGCACCCAGCACGGCGCCACCTTCCGTCTGCGCGGACAGGGTCTGGCCGACCCCAATGGCAGAAGAGGCCGCGGCGACCAGTATGTTCAGGTCAAGATCGAGGTTCCCCGCAACCTGAGCGAAGAGCAGAAGGACATCCTGCGCAGGTTCGACGAAGCCGTCGACGACGAGTGCTACAACGAAAAGAAGGGCTTTTTCGCGAAAGTCAAAGAGCTGTTCAATAAGGATAAATAATGTAGGGGCGAGCATCGCTCGTCCGCCGGAAGGGTTTCTTCGCCAAGGTGAAGGAGTTATTTAACAAGGATAAATAATCCATAAGGGCTTCTGTAGAGATACAGAGGCCCTTTTAATATTGTTTTATATCCCCCTCGGAGAGCGGAAGGGGGCATACGGGGGAACGCGGTTCCCGCCCGTAAATCGCGTCGGCGACACAGGAGCCGGTTATGCTGCTTCCGCAGAAGCAGCCGCGATTAAGGCCCTTCTTTTTGTTTGGTGCATCCGTCAGACGGGAGAATAGGCCCCCTTGTGCAAAGGGGGCTCTGCCCGAAGGGCGGTGGGGGATTGTATAAGGCAGGCTGGGAGTGACAATCCCTCCGTCACCTGCGGTGCCACCTCCCTTAAGTGCCCTGTGGGTATGCACAAGGGAGGCTTATTGCGGACGCGCAGTGCGCGTCCCTACACGGTGTCAGACCATATCCGCAGCGCTACCGACAAACGCCTGTAGGGACGGCCATCGGCCGTCC
>JAFQKM010000087.1 GCA_017396925.1 Clostridia bacterium | reverse complement strand
TCTGCCTTCATTTTACACAATGCCGCAGCGCATTGCAATATGCCCGTTCCTCTTTTTATCCATATCTACCTTTTCTCATCCAGAATCAGCCAGTAGTGGTCAAGATCCGGATCGAGGGTCAGCGTACGGGTATTCACCTCGGCCGACCAGCCGAAGTTGCAGTCGGCCACATTCCAGCGGTTCCAATCGACGCCGACGACCGTTAAGGTCTGTTCGGCAAAGGTCAGGTCGGAGCCCAATACGGCCGCCGCATCAAAATACAGCTGATCCTCATGGCGGGTACCCGGATATTGATAGCTGGCCGCGACCTGCCGCCCGACGGCCACCTCCATGCTGCCGCCGGCCGGAACGGTCAGCTCGAACACAGCATAGAAGATGCGGTCGTGATGGCGCACCTCACTCAGAATATCCTCCAGCATGCCCATATCATAGCGCCCCACCGGCTGCTCGCCAACCAGACTGTAATCGGCCATAAACCGGCAGATCTCCCGGTAATAAACTTCAAAGTCCAGCGGCGGCCGCTCGTAGGTCATATCGTCATAGCACTTCCGGCTCAGCTGCCTGAGCATCTCACCCAGTGTGCTTTCATAGCGGGTGACCGTACATGTCAGATCGTCCAGCGGATCCGTGCAGCCGCCGTTGGCAAATCCGGCAACGGTATAGTCGATCAGGTCGTCGCCCAGCACCAATACATAGATATCCCCGGGGGCTCTTCCGGCCTCAATGGCGCCGGCACAGCGTGCGCCATAGCCCGTTTCAAGGTCGATGGTGCCGCCGTCCATGCCATAGGTCAGCACCTGCGTGCGGTCGTAGTCGAGATGGAAGGCCATCTGCAGGCTCGGATTATCGGCCTTCTGTGCGCTGTATTGGAATTGGCCCAACCGATAGACGATGACCGGGCGGTCGAGCATCGTGGTGTCCACTTCGCCCAGCGCCGCCTGCCGGTAGCTGTCATCGGCCAGCAGGGCGGCATAGTCGGCCCATTCGTCAGGCGGATCCAGATTAAGATCACCCGCCTCGGCGCCGGCACCGCGGAAACCGCCGGTATAGGGGCCGGTATACAGCTGCCATGGCATATCTTCGCCATTCACCTGCACCGAAGGCAACACCAGCTCCTGCAGATTACCGGTCATGGGATAGGCAGCCCGGGTCGTGCGGTCGGTATCGGTGGGATTGGTCAGGATATAACGATCGATGGCCTTGGCCTCCCGGTAGGGCGAGGTCAGATCATATGTCAGGTCACGGACGGCGGTCAGGCCGTCGGCGTCATCCAATGTCAGCGGCAGAACAGGGCCGGCATAAGACATAAATCCTTCCCCTGATCCGGTGTTGTCCGCAGGGGCATTGCCGCCCAGCCGCGGCAGCAGCAGACCGATGGCGGCGATGCACAGGCAGGCAGCCACAGCCGGCAGCCAGCGGCGCGGGCCACTCTTTTTGCGGGCATCGCGAATGTGCCGGTCCGGCACTTCGCCCAGCAGCTCCAGCAGATCAATGCTCTTCATATCCATATCCCTCCGTTTCGAGAAGTGTACGCAATTTGTTTCGGGTGCGGTGCAGCATGGAGGTCACCTTGCTGCGCGACCAGCCCATCCGGGCGGCGATGGTATCGATGGAGTCCAGATACCAATAGCGGCACAGGAATACCTTTCGCTCGGCTCCGGGCAGCGCCTCCACAAAGCGGCCGATACGCTCGATCAGTTCCCGGCGCAGGACGGCATCCTCAACACTGCCTGTGCCGGCCACACATTCTTCCAGTTCTTCCAGCGCCAGCGGCACCTGTCCGCCGCCGCGCTTGTCGGCCGTCTGCCTGCGCCACCGGTCAATGGCGATGCGGCGGGTGATCTTGCCCAGAAAGGCCGACAGAATGGCCGGACGATGAGGCGGCATGGCCTGCCATGCGTTGTGGTAGGTATCGTTGACGCATTCCTCGCTGTCCTGCCAGCTGGACAGGATATTGCGGGCGATCGAATTAAGGTAGCGGCCGTATTTTTCGGCGGTCATCGTCAGGGCGCGCTCCGAGCGCTGCCAGAATAATTCCACGATCTGTCGGTCGTCCATCTGTCTCCCTCCTTTCACCTATCTTCTCGTAATCTGCGGAGATCTGTTGCATGGAATCTGTAATTTTTATTATAACATAAAAAGATCTCCGGGCTTATGCCGGAGATCTTTTATATGGTCAAATATTTAAAACAGCTTCTGCAGATCGCGGATGGAATGGATGACCGTCTCGGGGGCCTCGGCCTTGCCGAAGCCGTAGCCGGCAAAGATGAAGGGGACTTCCGCTTCCTTGGCGGCATTCTGATCGCCGATGGTATCGCCGACATAAACGGTATTTTCCAGGCCGTTGCGCTCCATGACCAGACGGATATTCTTGCCCTTGCTCAGGCCGGTATTCTCGGCATTCTCGCGGTCGACAAAATACTGGCCCAGCTTGTGGAACGCAAGAAAGGCCTCGATATAGCCCTTCTGGCAGTTGGATACGATATAGAGCTTATACTTGCCCGACAGATACTGCAGGGTCTCCTCCAGACCGTCGAACAGGATGCCGCCCACCTTGGCCACATGCTCAATCTCGACCTTGGTCATGATGTCGAAGACCTCCATGGCGCGCTGCTCGCTCAGATAGGGAAACAGGGTGGTAGCGATGCCCAGCGGGGGCAGACCCATAACGCCCTTGACCTCGTCTTCTGTGGGGACACGGGGGATATCGGGCAGATCGCGGACGGCTTCACGCCACGAATAGATGACCGGCTCCAGCGAATCCCAGAGGGTACCGTCGAGGTCGAAACCGATGGAATCGATATTCTTATTCAGCATGGTCCACCTCGTTGATGATGGTCAGCAGTGCCTTCTCGGCAGCGGCGGCCTTGAGGACGTCGGCAGCCTCGCTGTAGCTGAAGGACAGCTGCTCGCCGGTGGCCATATTCTTAAGGGCAACCTGATTCTGGGCGATCTCGTCTTCACCGAGGATGGCGGCATAGGGGGCCTTGATCTTATCGGCATAGGCCATCTTGGCCTTAAACTTCTTGCCTTCATAATAGATCTGGGCGCGCAGACCCTGCTCGCGCATCTGGCGTGCAAAGTTGACGGCAGCCGACAGATCGTCGGTCATAGGCAGAACCAGTACATCGACGTTGGAGGATGCGGCTTCCTTGTTGAAATAGCCCATCTCGTCGAGGACATAGAAGAGGCGGGTCAGGCCGATGGAAATGCCGACGCCGGGCAGCTTCTTGTTGGTGTAGTATTCGGCCAGATTGTCATAGCGGCCGCCCGAGCAGACCGAACCGATCTCGGGATGGTCGAGCATGGTGGTCTCATAGACGGTGCCGGTGTAATAGTCGAGGCCGCGGGCGATGGTCAGGTCGATGCCAAAGTTCTCTTCGGGAACACCGAAGGCGCCCAGATAACGGGTGACGGTGCCCAGCTCGTCGAGGCCGAGGTCGAACAGTTCGTTGCGGCCGCGATAGTCTTCGAGGCCGGCCAGCAGCTCGGCAACGGTGCCCTGACGGGTGATGAAGCCGCCGATCAGATCGATGTCGGCCTGAGAAACGCCCATCTTCTGCAGCTCTTCGGCAACCTTTTCCATGCCGATCTTGTCCAGCTTGTCGATGACGCGCATCATATCCTGTGCAGGCAGGCTGCTCTCCAGCATCTGGAAGAAGCCCGACAGCAGCTTGCGGTTGTTGACGCGGATCTTGAAGCGGCGCAGGCCGAGGGCCTTGAAGGTATTATAGATGATGGCCGGGATCTCGGCTTCGTTGACGACCGACAGTTCGCCGTCGCCGATGATGTCGATGTCGGCCTGATAGAACTCACGATAGCGGCCCTTCTGTGCGCGCTCGCCGCGGTAGACCTTGCCAATCTGGAAGCGGCGGAAGGGGAAGGAGAGGCTGCCGTAGTTGAGGGCAACATACTTGGCCAGAGGAACGGTCAGGTCGAAACGCATGGCCAGATCGGTATCGCCCTTTGTGAATCTGTAGATCTGCTTCTCGGTCTCGCCGCCACCCTTGGCCAGCAGGACCTCAGAAGCCTCGAGAATGGGGGTATCGAGGGGGTAGAAGCCGTAGCTGGAATAGACGCGGGTCAGCACGTCGCGAACAGCTTCAAACTGCAGCTGCTTTTCGGGCAGCAGTTCCATAAAACCGGAAAGTGTTCTGGGTTTAACTGTATAGCTCATAAAATCACCTCATGGAATATTCGCATAAATAGTTATTATAAGTATAAAGCAATCGGCCCTTTTAAGCAACGATTTTTTGTGTCTTCCCTTCCCTTGCATCCTCCCCTTCTTTCCGATATACTGAAGGCGGAACACAAAAAGGAGATCTCCCCCATGGCCAAAAACTGCCCCTATTGCCAGACCGAGCTGCCCGACGACGCCGCCTTCTGTTACGGCTGCGGTAAACCCCAGGCTGTACAGCAGGAAGAAGCGCCCCGCCGCCTGCCCCGCTGGCTTCCCCTGCTGATCCTTGCCCTTACCATCCTGACTGCTGTTGCCGTATGGCAGATGAGCAAGCCGACCAGCTACCTCGGCACCTACGAGCTGGATTACACGGCCGCAGATGATATGACCTATCACCTCGCCCTGTCTTTCAGTTTCGATCCCGCTGCCGAATCCACCGAGAGCACCTCTGTATCGGGCGGCACGCCTGTCGATTCCTGCCTGTATGTCACCGATGCCGAGGGCAGCAACGCCCTGCCGGCTTTTGCCCAGCTGGTGGAAGATGTCCGTATTACAGCGCTGGCCACCGGGGGCGCCGATATTGCCGAACTGAGCGAATCGGGCCACGACGAACAGGTATGGAACTGTGTGGCTTATAACGACTCGACCGCCGGCGCCAACATCCTGCGCTGGGAGCTGGAGATGGCCAACGGCGACACCCTGATCGTCAGCCACAAGATCGACTACACCGAATAAGCATGAAAAAGGCTCCGCCACAGCGGAGCCTTTTCTTTTTGTTTTACTTGCAATATTTATGTGTCAGGTCGCCGATGATCTTGGTGGCCTTTTCGATCTCGGCATCGGAAGCCAGCGAGAAGGAGAGGCGGAAATCAGCTGTGTCGGCACCGCCGTCGCAGTAGAACTGCTTGCCGGGAACAACAACGACCTTGTTGTCTTCCAGTTCGGCAATGAAACCGTCGATATCGGTTCCCTGGGGCAGGGTGACCCAGATGAACATACCGCCCTGGGGCTTGGTGAAGCGAACGGCGGGATGGCAATGCTGCTGCAGGCCCTGATACATCAGGCGGCCGCGGTGGCCATAGAGCTTGCGCAGGCCCTCGATCTCCTCTTCGAGGCCCTCGGTCAGCAGTTCGCAGCAGATGCGCTGGGGCCATGTGGAAACATGAAGGTCGGTGGCGCCCTTGAGCAGTGCAAAGCCCTCGCCCATCCTGCCGGGGGCAACGACATAACCGACGCGCATACCGGGGGCGACGATCTTCGACATACTGGAGGTCAGGGCGACCATGCCGTGCTCGTCGTAGCACTTGATGAAGGGGATAAACTCGCCGTCGAAGCGCAGCTCGTAGTAGGGGTTATCCTCAAGGACAGGAATGTCATACTTATAGGCCAGCTCGCAGATGGCGCGGCGCTTATGCTCGGGCAGGCTGACGCCCATGGGATTGTGGAAGTCGGAGATGACATACAGCATACGGGGCTTGGGGTTCATCTGCATCTTGGCTTCGAGGTCCTGCAGATCGATGCCGTCGGCCTCCATCTTGACGCCCACCAGCTGTGCGCCCTGGCTGCGGAGGGTATCGAGGGCCGCCATAAAGGTGGGCATCTCGACCAGAACGGTGTCGCCATCATCGCAGAAGAGCTGGGTGGCCAGCGAGATCGACTGCTGACCGCCGGTGGTGACGGTGATGACGTCCTCATCCTTTACAACGGGGAAACGGCGATTGAGGAAGGCCTTGATGGCTGCCTTGAGGTCGGCACGGCCGCCGGCTGTGGAATAGCTCAGCATGGAATAGGGATCTTCGCGCAGCAGACGCTCGGAGATCTTCTGAATACGTTCGAGAGGGAAGCCTTCGTTGGGCGGGTTGCCGATCGACAGCTTGATCAGGGTCGGATCGCTCAGCTTGGCGATGCCCGATTCTTCGCCGCTGCGGAACAAAGGCTGGACATTCTTGGACAGATACATAAAATCTATGCTCCTTTAATCATTGTTTTTGTATGAATTGATTATATCATGTTGCTTTTTTCAGGTAAAGAAGTTTATAATAGATTTATGTGAGAAATGTAATCTCCGCTGACACAATATAGAAACAGAAACAAGGAGCTGTATTTATGAGACTGGAACGCATCAACTGGACACAGGCTGAAGAATACTTCAAGCACAACGACATGGTCATCATCGGCACCGGCAGCATCGAATGCCACGGCAAGCATGTGGCCCTGGGCACCGACTTCCTGGTTCCCTCCAAAATCATCGAGCTGATGGAGCCCCGCACCGATGTGCTGATCGCCCCCACCATGCCCTACGGCTCCTGCGAATATCTTGGTGATTTCCCCGGCACCGTCAATCTGGGCTACGACGTCCTCTATGCCGTCATGACCAAGATCACCGAGAGCCTCTATAAGCACGGCGCACGAAAGTTCCTCTTCATGAACGGCCACGGCGGCAACAACGCAGCCCTCGAACAGGTCTGCATGGACCTCGACAAGAAGGGCGCCATGGGCTGCATCCTCAACTGGTGGACCCTGGCCTGGGTTCTCGATCCCGCATGGAAGGGCGGCCACGGCGGCGGCGAAGAGACAGCGGCCATGATGGCCATCGGCGACGATCTGGTCGATACCTCCCTGATGTGCGACAACAACATCCAGCACCTGACCGAAAACCTCAAGACCACCGGCTTCGGTTCGATCGACTTCCGCGGCTTCAATATCCTCACCCGCCGCTCGGTCCGCAAGATGAGCGACAATGGCTGGATCGGCATCGACCATCCCACCACAGCCACCAAGGAGTGGGGTCAGAAGATGCTGGAAGGCTGCGCCCAGTATGCGCTCGATTTCATCGAGGAATATAAGAAGGTAGAGCTGTAAGCCATCTCTGAAGCAGGCTGCGGTGGTCACGCCCGATCACCTTTCCCACTCTGTCATCCTGAGCGGAGCACGAAGTGCGCAGTCGAAGGATCTTACGCCGAGTGAAAATATACCTCTATGCTCATCGTGCCATTCTTCCGGCAAAACACGCTTTACAAAAACATCCTTATGGCATTGATTCGTGCCAGCATGGGCGCTGACGCCCCAGACCCCGTCCTTACTTTCCCCACCAAGGGAAAGTAAGCAAAGGTCGGCCGAGGGGTGTTGCGAATTCCCCCCTCGGAACCCCACAACGCTTGGTGCTGCCGCACCGTACTGCTGACGGTTGCCGCAATGTTTGTATCGAACATTGTAGGGGACGCAGACCTCTGCGTCCCGTGATGCTGACCGATAGCGGTATGCCTATGTCGGACGCTCGCCTTCCTCGTGGGGGAAAGCGCATACCATGCAAATCTCAAATAAAAAGGAGACCCTCTCTTATGAATATTCAGGAAATGAAAACTCTGGTCTGCAAGACCATCGACGAACACCGCGACGAGATCATCGCTCTGGGCGAGAGCATCTTCAAGGAGCCCGAGCTGGGCTATAAGGAACACAAGAC
>JAFQKM010000086.1 GCA_017396925.1 Clostridia bacterium | reverse complement strand
ACCTTTTCCATGGCGGCAAGACCGGTGGGTGTAACAGCCAGACCGCCTTCTGCGGTTTCACGCAGGCAGGAGGGCAGCATGCTGCCGATCTGGAACATGGCGTCGATAACCTCATCGGGCGGGATAAAGCTGGCAATGCCCGACAGGGCCATATCGCAGGCGGTGATGGCCATGGAGGCATATACGCCGTTGCGCTTGATACAGGGAACTTCGACCAGGCCGGCAACAGGGTCGCAGGCCAGACCAAGCGAGTTCTTAAGGGCCAGCGCCGCAGCATTCATGACCTGGCGGTTGTTGCCGCCCAGCAGATAGGTCAGCGCACCGGCAGCCATGGCAGCCGCACTGCCGCACTCGGCCTGGCAGCCGCCGGCAGCACCCGAAACGGTGGCGCGGGTGGCAATGACAGCACCGATGCCCGATGCAACGATCAGGCTGTGAACGATGTCGCTGTCCATATAGCCGAACTCTTCCTGCGCGGCGATCAGAACGCCGGGCAGAATACCCGAAGCACCGGCTGTGGGCGCCGCAACAATAACACCCATGGACGCATTGTATTCATTGGTGGCAATGGCATAGGCAATGGCCTTGGCGTTGAAATCGCTGAGCAGGGTGCGGCCGGTCTCGATACGGGCGTAGTACTTATACGCATCGCCGCCGGTCAGACCACTCAGCGAGCGGCCGTTTTCGCGCAGGCCGGCACGAACGGCATTGCGCATGACGGTATAGGTCTTTTCAACACGCTCGACGATCTCTTCGATCGGCGTGCCGCTGTCCTGAAACTCGCTCTGCAGAATATACTGCCAAAGGGCCTGATGATTCTTTTCGGCACCCTTGAGGATGGAATCAATGCTGGAAATTTTCATAAGAATGCACCTACCCTTAGAATTTATCGATGGCAACAACGCCAATGATGTTCTCCAGCGCCTCGACCTCGGCAATGGTCTCGGGGGCGACGGGAACATCGGTCTCGATGATGATAACGGTGCCGCCGGCACGGTGCTCACGATCGAGGTAAAGTGTGGCAATATTATAACCCGCACCGCTGATGACGCCGGCAATGCTGTGGAAGACGCCGATGACGTCGCGGCCGAAGACGATCAGTGTATCGGCGCGGCACTTGACCGAAACTTCAAAGCCGTTGATCTCGGTCAGCTCAATGGCACCGCCGCCGACCGAGCTGGCACGCAGATTAAGGGTCTGGCCACGCTCCGACTCGGCTTCGATATAGACGGTATTGGGATGGTAACGGGGGTTATCATCGGTACGAATGGTATACTCCAGCCCCATCTCGGGCGCCAGTTCAAGGCTCTTACGAACATTGGGGTCGGCAGTGCCGAAGCCCAGCAGGCCGCCGACAACCGCTTTATCGGTACCGTGGCCCTTGTATGTGGTGGCAAAGGAGCCGTAGAATGTGATCTTTGCCTTTTTGATCTTATCTTTCAGAATGCTTTTGCAGGCCAGACCGATGCGGACCGCACCTGCAGTATGGGACGAAGACGGGCCGACCGTGATGGGGCCCAGCATATCAAACATGCCTACAGCCATGTTGCACCTCTTTCATGCTGCCGCAGGGCAGCGGGAATATCTTGATATAGGATTAGTCAAGGAAGTCCTTCAGCTTCTTGGAGCGGGAAGGATGACGCAGCTTGCGCAGTGCCTTGGCCTCGATCTGACGGATACGTTCACGGGTGACGTTGAACTCGGCGCCGACCTGTTCGAGGGTCTTGGGATGGCCGTCATCAATACCGAAACGCAGACGCAGAACCTTTTCCTCACGCTCGGTCAGCGTCTTCAGAACCTTGGTCAGTTCTTCACGCAGGATGGTGTTGGAAGCTGCATCGGCAGGTGCCAGTGCATCTTCATCGGGAATAAAGTCGCCCAGATGGCTGTCTTCCTCTTCGCCGATGGGTGTCTCCAGCGAAACGGGCTCCTGCGCGATCTTGAGGATATCGCGGACCTTCTGTACAGGGATGCCCATCTCGTCGGCGATTTCTTCGGGGCTGGGATCGTGGCCCAGTTCCTGCAGCAGCTGACGGGAAACACGGATGACCTTGTTGATGGTCTCGACCATGTGTACGGGGATACGGATGGTTCTTGCCTGGTCGGCAATGGCGCGTGTAATGGCCTGACGGATCCACCATGTAGCATAGGTGGAGAACTTATAGCCCTTGGTGTAGTCGAACTTCTCGACAGCCTTGATCAGGCCCAGATTGCCTTCCTGAATCAGGTCGAGGAAGAGCATACCGCGGCCGACATACTTCTTGGCGATCGAAACGACCAGACGCAGATTGGCCTCGGCCAGACGCTTCTTGGCATATTCATCGCCTTCCAGCATACGCTTGGCCAGCTCGGTCTCTTCATCACTGGACAGCAGGTTGACCTTACCGATCTCCTTCAGATACATACGAACGGGGTCGTCGATGGCGAGGCCCTCGGCCAGTGTGTTGTCATCGGGGATCTCTTCTTCGGCCATATCGTCGTCGTTGACGAAATCATCGTCATTGTCGATGGAAGCAGGCATGATGTCTTCATCCATGATGATATCAACGCCCATCTTTTCCAGCGCGTCATACATGGCATCCTGCTGTTCGTTTTCCATCTCCATCTCTTCGATGATCTTATTGACCTCTTTCATGGTGACCTTGCCGTTTTTGCGGCACTTTTCAACGAACTCCTGCACCAGTTCGGCTTTATTTACGGTTGTCTTTTCGTTATTCTCTGCCATGATCTTTTATCCCTTTCTTTCTCGTTTGCGGCTGAGTACTTCCAGCAGGCGATCGTCGCCCTCTGCCTGCTGCTTGGCCTGTTCTGCCTTGATGACCGCAACGTAATCGGCCAACTCTCTTTCGGCGTCTTGGGACGCTACCTTTGCCGATAGTACCTGGGTCAGATGACGGACCTCGGCATCCTCCAGCCCTGCCATAATGGCTGCCGGCCGGATCTCGTGCCCGTTTTCTTCCATATACAGTGCCTTTTCATATATCCTGGCCAGGAAATCCGACGAAAACTCCGATGGAGCGATCATCGTTCCTGCCTTCTGCAAAAGCTCGTGGTCATCCAGAACGATGGCCAGCAGCTTTTCTTCACATACTGCTGAACGCGGGTTGCTGTACCGCAGCCCGGTCTCTTTGGGCTGCACAGCCCGGATGGGCCGCAGCGCCTCGTTTTCGGTCTTTTTCTTTTCCTTTCGGAGGGCCGCCGTAAAGGCACGCTTGACCTCGGCCGACATGGCCGCCGGCGTGATATCGGCCTCTTTGGCCACCGTATGTGTAAGGATCTCGCGCTCGACGGGGCTCTGGACCGAGGCAATGTAAGCCGCCGCCTCTTTCAGATACTCGACCTTCTGTGCATCGATCTCGAGCACATATTTATTCTTGATCACGTTCAGGCGGTATTCACTGTCGCTCTGGGGCTTGTCCAGAAGCAGCTGAAAGGCCTCCCGTCCGTTTTTCTTGATGAACTCATCGGGGTCTTTCGCGCCGGGGATGCGCAGGACCTTGACCTCCAGCCCTGCCCGATTGAGCAGATCGATGGCCTTCTGTGCCGCCTTCTGTCCGGCTGCATCGGAGTCGTAACAGATCACGGCTTCCTTGGCATATCGGCCCATGAGCTTGGTCTGGTCGGGCGTCAGCGCCGTGCCCAGTGAAGCAACGGCATAATCAAACCCGGCCTGATGCAGGGCAATGACATCCATATAGCCTTCGGCCAGGATCAACCTGCCGCTCTTGCTCTTTTTGGCCAGATTCATGGCAAACAGGTTGCGGCTTTTGTTGAAAACCGGCGTATCGCCCGAATTGAGATACTTGGGGCCATCCCCTTCCATGACGCGTCCGCCAAAGGCAATGACATTGCCGCGGATATCGATGATGGGAAACATGACGCGATCGCGGAAGGCGTCGTATACGCCGCCCGATTTGTTTTTGCGGGCCAGCCAGGCCGATTCCAGTTCGTACTTGCTGTATCCCTTGTCCATCATGGCTCTGCAGAGCCTGTCCCATTCGGCAGGGGCATAACCCAGACCGAAGGATGTGATGGTTTTTTTGCTGAGGCCGCGCCCCAGCAGATATTCCAAAGCCCCTCTTCCCTCCGGCGCCATCAGGCAGCTGTGGAAGAAACGGGCGGCATCTTTGTTCAAAGCATGCAGACGCTCGCGATGCCGACGGGCTGCATCGTTGCCGCCTTCATCTTCGGGCACCGTCATACCATACATGTCGGCCAGCAGCTTGACCGCATCTATGAAGGGCAGGTTCTCTTCCTTCATGATGAAGGTGATGACATTGCCTCCCTCGCCGCAGCCGAAACAGTGGAAAAACTGCTTGTCGCCCGAGACCGAAAAGGAAGGGGTCTTTTCATTATGGAACGGACACAGGCCCACATAGCCCGAGCCGCTTCGTTTGAGTGATACATATCTGGAGATGACTTCGACGATGTCGCAGCGATAAATCAGTTCGTCCAGAAAGCTTTGCGGCAGCGCCATATTCTCACCCCCAAAAATGCTCTACAATATATAATACGCGGAAATTGGGAGTTTGGCTCCCTGTTTTTTCGAAATTTTAAAATATTTTTGCAGATAATTACCTTATTCGCTGATCCTGCGGGCAAACAGCTTCTCTTCACCTGCCATGGGTTCGACCTGGCCGTTGGTAATGTCGATGATATCGGCGCTGAAGCCTTCAAACTGCCCGGTAGGCATATAGACGGTCAGCAGAACAGTGGCGCCAAACTCGGCGCTTTCTTCAACCGCTTCGAAGTTTTCAAAGCGCTTGCGGACGATCTCCAGCAGATTGTAGGGGCAATCGACCAGCACCTCCAGATGGGGCTGCATGACGGCAATTCCGGCTGCATCAAGAGCCATCTTAGCCGTCTTGCTGTAGGCACGGACCAGACCGCCTGCGCCCAGCAGTGTACCGCCGAAATAACGAACGACCGTACAGAGCACATCATAGATCTCTTCCTTGCGGAAGACGTCCAGCGTGGGCATGCCCGAAGTTCCCTGCGGTTCGCCATCATCGGAAAAACGCATAACACCGTTTTTCAGGATATAGGCATAGACAACATGGCTGGCATCCCAGTATTTTTTACGCTGGGCAGCCAGGATCTCGTTGATCTCTTCCACCGTTTCGACCTTATAGACATGACCGATGAAGCGGGATTTCTTCTCGATGAGCACATCCTCGCCTTCGCCGGCAGGAACGCGGTAGGGTTTTATTCCTCCCATGGCTCTTTCTCCCTCCATTCCGATTCGGGCAGATAGTCGCGGATACGGCCCAGCGCCTTCTTATCGCAGACGGCCTCGATCTCGATGCCCTCGGCCACATAATCGGCACGCAGAACATTGGCGTCGCGGTAGAGGGTCTGCAGCACATGACCGTCAGAATACGGCAGCACAAAGGTGACCTTCTTGGTGCCCTCTCCCAGAATATCGACAATGCGGTTCTGCAGCGTCTCGAGACCCATGCCCTTCAGCGCCGAGCAATAGATAGCGTCGGTCTGGCGGGGCAGCATAACTTCGGGCAGCTTGTCTACTTTATTAAATACAGTGATACGGGGTGTTTCGGAAGCGCCCAGTTCACCGATCAGCTTTTCTACGACCTCGGCCTGGATCTCCCACTGGTCATCCGATGCGTCGATGACATGGACCAGAATATCGGCATAGGTCAGCTCCTCCAGGGTAGCGCGGAAAGCGTCAACCAGATGGTGGGGCAGGTTACGGATGAAACCTACGGTATCGGAAATCAGCACCTTACGGCCGTCGGGCAGTTCCATGGCGCGTGTGGTGGGGTCGAGCGTATCGAACAGACGGTCCTTGGCCTGAATGCCGGCGCCGGTCAGACTGTTGAGCAGGGTCGATTTGCCGGCATTGGTATAGCCGACAATACAGACCAGCTTCATCTCGTTCTCGACACGCTTTTTGCGCTGGGTGGCGCGGATACGCTTGACGTCGTCGATCTCGCGCTCCAGCTTCTGGATCTTGCGGCGGATGTGGCGGCGGTCGGTCTCCAGCTGGGTCTCACCGGGACCACGGGTACCGATAGGGCTCTTGCCGCCGCTGGCGTTCTGACGGACCAGATGGCCCCACATGCCCGACAGACGGGGCAGAATATACTGATACTGGGCCAGTTCGACCTGCAGCTTACCTTCGGCTGTCTTGGCACGATCGGCAAAGATATCGAGGATCAGCGCATTGCGGTCGATAACACGGCAGTTGAGGGCCTTCTCCAGCGCACGGGTCTGGGAGGGCGAGATCTCGTTGTCGAAAACCGCCAGATCGATCTCGTTGGCCTTGATGGCCTCGGCGATCTCCTCGGCCTTACCCTCACCGATAAAGGTCTTGGGATCGGGGGCCGAGCGGTTCTGCATAAAGGTCAGTACGGTCTCGCCGCCGGCAGTTTTGACCAGTTCCTCCAGTTCGGCCATGGTCTCATAGTCGGAGCTTTCGAAATCACGCAGGCCCTCACAGGTCAGGCCGATCAGCACAGCGCGCTCGGTTTTATTTTCCAAAGTGGTTCTTTCTTCACTCATATTCATTCATCCTATATATAAAAGAAATCTTTTGATTTATCCTGTTTCAAAACAGACAGGCGCAAATTTACCTATTTTCTTTATTATAAGACATCTTGTCAATTTTATCAAGGGAATCTGTCGGCGCCATCTCTTCCCTGTTTTTACAGAAAAAGACAAAAAAGCAGGCCGTTTGCCAAAGCAAACAGCCTGCCTCTTTTGATTCATTTTGAATAAGCGTTCCGAAGAAATTAGTCGATGTTGAATCTCTTCTTGAAGCGCTCGACGCGTCCGCCGGTGTCGACCAGCTTCTGCTTGCCTGTAAAGAAGGGATGGCAGTTAGAGCAGATTTCAACACGCAGGTTCTCCTTTGTGGAGCCTGTTACGAAGGTGTTGCCGCATGCGCATGTAACTGTTGTCTTCTTGTAGTTGGGATGGATACCCTCTTTCATCTCTATTTCACCTCACATCTTAGCTGAATAACATACAACAGGTATATTAACACCTTTGCACAGAAATTGCAAGTGTTTTTGAGTAAAAAAACCGAAAAAATTCTATGCAAAATCTGTACAAAAAAGGATTGACTTTTTTGGTCATATATTTGATAATTTACATGTTCGTAACAATGCTGTCAAGAGTTTATTGTAAAATACTTGACGTAAATTTTTTTAATAAGAGGTTTTATTATGGCAAAAGACAACGCAACACCCGTCGAAAAGAAGTCGGGTAACCTTGTACGCAATGTCCTGATCGGCCTCCTCGTCGTCGCTTTTGTCGGCGTCGGCGCCTTCGGCCTGCTGTCCAGAACCGGTTTTATGATGGACAAGCTGACCGCCATGGAGTTCGGCGGCGAAAAGATCAGCGCCCTGCAGTACAGAATCTTCTACAAGACCACCGAGATGAACTTCATCAGCCAGTACGCAACAGACCTGATGCTGTACTATGGTGTTGACCTCTCTCAGCCCCTGGAGACCCAGCCCTACGGCGACGGCACATGGGGCGACTACCTCCATTCGGCCACACAGTCGGCCGTAACCGAGACCTACACCCTCTACATGGAGGCCAAGGAAAACGGCTATGAGCTGGCATCCAAGGATGATCCCCAGTATCTGGCAGAACTCGCCGCTTACCGCGCTGCTGCCGAAACCTACGACATGGATATGGACGAATACCTCGACACCCTCTATGGCAAGGCTGTTGATATGGAGGATATCGAAAAGGCTGCGCAGATCCGTGCAACTGCTGTTAATTATTATAACGACTATATTGCCGGTCTGGAAGTTTCCGATGCAGAAGTAAAGGCTTATTACGAAGAAAACCCCGAAGCCTACGATCTGGTCGACTATCGCTACTTCTCCTTCCCCTACGAAACCGTTACCTACACCGAAGGTGACGACAGCGAAGGCGCTCCCTCCAGCAAGGAAGAGGCCGACGAGATGACCAAGAAGAACATTGCCGAGGCACAGGCCAAGGCCGACGAGTTCCTCTCCAAGATCACCGATGAAGAAAGCTTCATCGAGCTGGCCCGCGAATACTGCGACGAAGAAGACGCCGAAGAGTATGCCGACGACGATGCTACCCTGAATAAGGGCGGCGCGCTGTCCAACGCAGGCTCCTCTGCCCTGCTGGCATGGTGTGCCGAAGACGGCCGCCAGGAAGGCGACACCACAACCATTGATACCACAATGGCTATCCAGGTTGCCTACTTCCTCGACAGATACCTGCCCGAGACACGCACCGTTACTGCCCGCCACATCCTGCTTTCTGTTCCCACAACCAACGAGGAGTCCACAGAAGAGGACATCGCCGAGGCTGAAGCCGCCGATGCTGCTGCCAAGGCAAAGATCGAAGAGATCCTGGCCGAGTTCCAGAGCGGCGAGCAGACCGAAGAAGCCTTTGGCGAGCTGGCTCTCAAGTACAGCCAGGATTCCGGCTCGGTTACCGACCGCGGCCTGATCGAAGAGTTCTCCGAAGGCCAGATGGTCACAGAGTTCAACGATTGGTGCTTCGACAAGTCCCGCAAGGAAGGCGATGTTGAGATCGTCAAGACAAACTACGGCTACCATCTGATCTACTTTGTATCGGAAGGCGCTCCCTTCTGGCAGGTCAATGCCCGCAACGTTCTGCTGAACGAGCAGTACAACGAGTACTATTCGACCCTGACCGGCAAGTATGCCGTCTCCACCGACGATTACGGCCTCGAGCTGGCTTACTAATCCAACGCATTACACGAACACAAAAAGGCATCGCCCCGATGGGCGATGCCTTTTCTTTTCCCTTTTTGGAAAGCTTATTTGTTGTTCTTGAGCCACTGCTGTGCGCAATGGGCCAGACAGGATGCGCCAATGGGCAGGACATCTTCGTTGAAGCGTGCCTTGGGATTATGGGCGCCATGGCCGCCGCGCTCGTCCAGATAGCCTGCAGAGAGATACATGAACGCACTGGGGATCTTCTCGGCAACCAGAGCAAAATCTTCCGATGCGCTGGCCTGAATGCCGGGATAACCCATCAGATTGGGAATACCCAGCTCCTTCATATAGCCGATCATCTCGTCGACAACGGCAGGCTTGCAGATGAGGGGCGGACACGCAGAAGTCATATCGACCTCGACCTGACCGTAGTAAACGGCTGCAACACGCTGGGCAACCTCACGCATACGGCGAACCAGCTTGGAACGCTCTTCGGGATTGTTGCTGCGGATGGTGCCTTCCATAACGCAGGTCTCGGGGATGATGTTGGCAGCCGAACCGGCCTGGAACTTACCGACGGTCAGAACACATGCCTTAGTGGGATCACTCTCGCGAGCGATCAGCTCCTGCAGAGCCAGATGGATGTGAATGGCAATATTGATGGGATCGACCGATGTATGGGGGTAAGCGCCATGGCCGCCCTTGCCATGAACGGTGATCTTAAAACCGTCGACCGAGAACATCATGGTGCTGTTGTTGTTATACATATAGAGGCCGACGGGCATCTTACCGGGAGATACATGATAAGCCAGCGCAACATCGGGTACGGGATTTTCCAGAATACCGTTCTCGATCATGTTCTTGCCGCCTTCGAAGGTCTCTTCACCGGTCTGGAACATCAGCTT
>JAFQKM010000085.1 GCA_017396925.1 Clostridia bacterium | reverse complement strand
TATCGACAACGGCGCAGACATTGGGATGGGCCAGCAGCCAGTCGGCATTGGCCTTGGTCTCGGGGTTGGACAGGGGATAATCGCCCGAGCCCTTCTGCTGGTCTTCGGTCTGCCAGCCAATGGGGTAGTTGCGGTTGAAGTCGTTGCCGAAGGGAGCGGGGGCGGCTTCGATATTGATGCCGTCAAAATCCAGCAGCTCGCCTTCGTCGTAGACGTTATAGAAATCGCCGAACAGATCGTCGGGCTGACGGCGGGTCATGACGCGGGGATCCTTCTCGGAGATCTTCCATGCGCCGTAGGGGGTCTTGACGCGCATCAGGCGGATAACGCCGTCGCCGTCGATATCCTTGCGCTGCAGGCCGGGCATGGGATGGGAGAAGGGATAGAGTCTGGGTGCCGAACGCAGGGTATCGGGGGTGGTCAGATAATATTCCGAACCATCGGGGGACACACGGGGAACAGCATAGACGGTATAGTGATCGAGCATATACTGGATGCTCTCGTCTTCGGTATTGCTCAGAATGGTATCCAGCAGATACATGACGGTCATGCTACCGGTGACCTCGCCGGCATGGATATTGCCCTCGACATAAAGGGCGGGCTTATCTTCAAAACCGCCGGTTGCCTTATTGGTCACCTTGAGGATCCACTGCTGGCGGCCTTCGGGAGTCTGGCCGATGGTGTCCAGCTCGGTCAGCCCGGGATGGGCCTCGGCGTGCTTCTTGAGGATCTCGGTGATCTCGTCGTACTTATAATAATGGTCGTAAACGTATGTATGCTTCAAAGTTGTACCTCCTCGCTTGAATCGCCGATAAAGTGATTCAGTTTTTCTATACAAACGTTTGGATTTTCAATCCGTGTTTATTGTAGCATTTGCGCAAAAATTCTTCAATAGTCCCAGCGGAAATTATCCCCATCCTGTGCATAAAAAAACAAGCCTGCAGAGCTGTGCTCCGCAGGCTTATTGATCGAGTCTTATTCTTCTTCGGGGATGTCGTGATGATGATCGTCGTCATCCTCGCCGAAAGGCTTAATCTCGCCGACGATGGGTGTGGGATCAATGCCCTTGCGTGTGTAGTAGTCGGCCAAAGCTGCACGGATGGCTTCCTCAGCCAGAACCGAGCAGTGGACCTTAACGGGGGGCAGACCGTCCAGCGCTTCCATAACGGCGGTGTTGGTCAGAGCCAGGGCTTCCTTGATGGTCTGGCCCTTGACCAGCTCGGTGGCCATCGAAGATGTGGCGATGGCGGCGCCGCAGCCAAAGGTCTTGAAGGTAACTTCCTGGATAACTTCGTTGTCATCAATAACCATGAACATCTGCATGATGTCGCCGCACTTGGCGTTGCCGACCATACCGACGGCGTTGGCATTCTCCAGCTCGCCGACGTTTCTGGGGTTCATCAGATGCTCCATAACTTTGCTCGAATACTGCATTTTATATCTTCCTCCGGTAATAGCGTTTTTTGT
This sequence comes from Clostridia bacterium, assembly GCA_017396925.1. Classification (GTDB taxonomy): domain Bacteria; phylum Bacillota; class Clostridia; order Oscillospirales; family Butyricicoccaceae; genus RGIG1902. The sequence goes on along the minus strand of JAFQKM010000085.1, from coordinate 5,194 downwards.
CCGACCGATCGCTTAGTCTTTCCAGACGGGCGACATGCTGCGCAGACGCGCAACGACCTGGGGCAGGACTTCCAGAATATGATCAACATCTTCCTCGGTGTTGAAACGGCCGAGGGACAGACGCAGAGAACCGTGGGCAACCTCGTGGGCCAGACCGATGCCCATCAGGACATGGGAGGGATCGAGGGAACCGGTCGAGCAGGCCGAACCGGTGGAGCCGCAGACGCCCATGTGGTCCAGGAAGAGCAGCAGGCTCTCGCCTTCGATGGCGGCGAAAACAAAGCTGCAGTTGCCGGGCAGGCGCTGGGTGGGATGGCCGGTCAGGGTAGCCTGGGGAATGGTGGCCAGAACACCGTCGATCAGGCGGCGCTGCAGGGCACGAACGCGGGTGCTTTCTTCCTCCATCTCGGTCATCTTGAGGTAAGCTGCCTCGCCGAGGCCGACGATGCCGGGAACATTCTCGGTACCGCTGCGGCGGCCCTTTTCCTGTCCGCCGCCGGTGATGAAGGGCTCCAGCAGCAGGCCGCTGCGGATGTAGATGGCGCCGACGCCCTTGGGACCGTTGATCTTATGGCCCGACAGGGAGAGCATATCGATGTTCATTGCCTTGACGTCGAGGGGAATATGGCCAAAGGCCTGTACGGCGTCGGTGTGGAAATAGACGCCCTTGTCGTGGCACAGTTTGCCGATCTCGGCGATGGGCTCGATGGTGCCGATCTCGTTATTGGCAGCCATAATGGAAACCAGAACGGTATCCTCGCAGATGGCCTCCTCCAGCTGCTTCAGATCGACCAGACCATGCTGGTCAACAGGCAGGCGGGTAACACGGAAGCCTTCCTTCTCCAGAGCCTTGCAGGTCTGCAGAATGGCGGGATGCTCGATGGTGGTGGTGATCAGGTGCTTTCTGCCGCCTGCACGGCGGGAATGCATCATACCGCGAAGGGCATAGTTGTCCGACTCGGTACCGCCCGAGGTAAAGAAGATCTCCTTGGGCTCGGCGTTGATAACGGCGGCAACCTTTTTTCTTGCCTCCTCAACGGCTTCATGGGCACGCTGGCCCAGACCATACAGAGAGGATGCGTTGCCGTAACCCTCGCTGAAATGGGGGAGCATTTTATCGATAACACGGGGATCGACCTGTGTAGTGGCAGCGTTGTCTGCATAGACGAACTTCTTGTCCATTGTCGTTCACTCCTTTGAGTTTATTTTTATCCGATTCAAATATACACCTTTTAAGTGTTTATTTCAAGGGGTTTGGTATGAGTTTTCACACCCACCCCGTTAGATACTGTAATTATTTGCGTTTTCGCCATTTTCATCCACAGGCTGTGGATATTTTTAAGCCTTGGCGCCCTTTGCGCCGCCGGTGGGCAGCGAAGCTGTGGCCAGCAGGTTGGTATCGAAGGAGAAGGACAGCTTTTCCTTGTCGCGCTGCTTCTTGAGGGCCAGCTGGATCAGTTCATCCACAAGCTGTGTAAAGCTCATGCCGCCGGCTTCCCACAGATAATAGGAGAGGGAACCGGGGACAGTGTTGATCTCGTTGACATAGAGGTCGCCGCTTTCGCCATCCAGCAGGAAGTCGACACGGGCAACACCCGAAGCGCCGATGGCCTGGAAAGCCTTGACGGCCAGCTCCTTGACCTTAGCTTCCAGTTCGGCGGGAATATCGGCCGGGACCTGACGGGCCAGAGAAGCCATACCGGAAGCACCCTTGCTGCCGCCGGCCGACTTTGCGCCGCCCATCTTGGCACCCTTGGCGCCCTTGGAGCCGCCGCCGCTCTGATACTTATCCTTATAGGTCAGAATGTCGGTGGCGTTGAGGGGTTCCTCGCAGACCGAGGGACGTGCGCTGTCGCTGTCGCCCAGAACGGCGCAGTTGATCTCGCGCAGATGCTCGACAGCGCGCTCGCAGATGGCGTTCTGTGCAAAGCTCAGGGCATTGACCAGCGATTCTTCCAGCGCCTCGCGGTTGCGCGCCTTGCTGATGCCGACACTGGAGCCCAGATTGGAGGGCTTGACGACGATGGGATAGCCGATCTCGCGCTCGACGCGGTCGATGACGGCTTCCATATCGGCATAGAAATCGGTACGATTGATCAGCAGACCGGGCAGGCAGGGAATACCCTGCGACCGGAAGAGGGCCTTCATGACCCACTTGTCCATACCGGCGGCCGAAGCGCAGACATTGCAGCCGGAATAGGGGACGCCCCAGTATTCCAGCAGACCCTGCAGGGTGCCGTCTTCAACATTGGTGCCGTGAACGGCGGTCAGAACGGCATCGACGGGGATGAATGTGCCCTTGCCGAAGGTCTTGGGCGGGAAGGACATGAGGACGCTCTTGCCCTCGTGACGAACGGGGATGACTTCCATCGCATTTTTCAGTGCGGTGGGGATGTCTTTGTAACTGTTGATATCCAGCAGGTTTTCTCCTGTGAAGAAACGGTTATCCTTGGTGATATAGAGTGCGACAGGGGTGTATTTGCTGCGGTCCAGCGCGGCTGCGGCCTGCATGGCGGTGATGACCGAAACCTCATGCTCGACGCTGCTGCCGCCGCAGACAACGGCTACCTTAATGCTCATAGCGCTCGCTCCTTTTATGTGAAAAAATATATTTTCTGTCTTGCAGGCGTAATATAGGTCGCCTTTTTATAAATTGGTTTTTGCACGGACATGCGCCGGGCAAAAACTCCATAACCCGCGAGCAGCCTCGCAAGGCTGCCGCGAAACCGCTCCGCAGAGCGGCACTCCCTTGGCTCGAGAAACCAGCGAAGCGTTTCGAGAGTCAGATATCTTAATAGTGGTCGGGAAGATCGTTCAGCAGAAGGATCATCTTGGGGCCGGGGATGGTGCGGGTAAAGGCCAGGCCCTTTTCCAAAGTGTCGGTCAGGAAGATCTTCTCCGGTGCAAAGCCGCCTTCCAGCAGGCCGCGACGGATGTCTTCGCCGCGCTTGGCATCGACCAGCACCGCATAGTCAACACAGCCGGCTGCATATGTACCCATCTCGGCATTGAGCTGGGATTCCATCTCGCCCAGTTCGACCATGCCGGGTGTAACGACGATACGGGTCATGCCCTCACACATGGAGAGGGTCTCGAGGGCGACCTTGGAGCCCTCGGGGTTGCTGTTGTAGGCATCATCGATATACCAGGTATCGCCGCCGCCCGAAAGCAGCTGCAGGCGATGGGGAACACTTTCCAGTGCGCGCACGGCGGGAACCAGCGACTTCATGGGAATGCCCATGCGGTTGGCCACGGCCACGGCGCCGATCAGATTCTGTACATTGGCACGGCCCAGCAGACGGGTCTTGAAGGCCACCGTCTCGCCCTCGGGAGTGGTGATGGTGAAGGCCGAGCCGAACGCGCCGACCGTGATGTCGCTGCCGCGATAGCCGCATACTTCGGAAGAACCGTACAGGGTGACCTTGCCGTCGTAGCTGCCCTCGGCAATGGCCGGAGAATCCATATTGAGGAAGGCGCCGTCCTTGTCCTTGGTGGCGCGGTAGAGGGCCAGCTTTTCGTTGCGGATGTTCTCGAAGCTGCCGAAGGTCTCCAGATGCTGGGGGCCGATGGAGGTGACAATGCCCATGTCGGGATGGACCATTTCGCACAGTTCGGTGATGTCGCCCACATGGCGGGCGCCCATCTCGCAGAGGAACAGATCATGGGTAGGCTTCATGCCTTCACGGACGGCACGGGTGACGCCCAGAGGGGTATTGTAATTACCCGGTGTCATATAGACATTATATTTAACCGAGAGGAGTTCCTTAAGGAAGTATTTCGTACTGGTTTTGCCATAGCTGCCGGTGATGCCGATGATCTTCATACCGGCATCGACATTGCCCTTGAGGATGCGCAGGGCATCGTCGACATACCACTGGGAAATGCGCTTTTCGATGGGCGCATTGATCTTGGCCAGTGCCATGAGGATATAGGGCATACCAATGATATAGAGGGGCAGGAGCAGACCGTCGATCAGGCTGAGCAGCAGATAGATGACCAATGCCGTGACGGTCAGACGCTTGACGCGGTCGGTCCAGACCAGCTCCTTCTTGCCCTTTTTGATGGGATTAACCAGCACAAAGAGGGCGGCACCCGCAAGGGTGACCGGCCACAGCCACAGGCAGCCGACCAGCATGAGGGCGACCGGCAGCAGACGCTTGACCGAAAAGCTCTCGGCGGTATTCTCACGCAGGTACTTCTGATAGGAAGGGTTCTGATAGGAGCACAGCTGATACATATGGATGCTGCGGCGATAGGTCAGGAATGCTGCCGGAAGCATGGCCAGCATACACAGCAGCGCAGCCCAGTTGAAAGCAAAGATGGCGGTATTCATAACGGATCTCCGATCTTACTGGAGCAGGAATGCCGCCATAACGCCGGCAAACTGCACGGGATTTTCGACAAAGGGGAAGTGGCTGCCGCCCTGAATGACGGCAAGACCCGAGCCGGGGATCAGCTTTTCCATGGTCTGACCGTCCGACAGAGGGGTTGCGGTATCCTTTTCGCCCCAGACCAGCAGGACGGGCACCTTGATCTGCGGCATGAAGGGGGTCATATCGGTATTGACCACATTGGAGAGGGTCTTGCGCATGACGGGGGATGCCGCCTTGTAGTCGGCCGACGAACGCTTGTCGCGCTGGGTCTCGTAAAGCTCTCCGAAGAGGGGACGGGTCAGCTTGCTGGTGCCCAGCACACGCAGACACTTGTAGATACGCTGACGGATCTTATAACCCATGCTGCGCTTGGGCAGGACACCGGCAGCATCGATAAAGACCGCCTTTGTCACCTCCAGCCTGCAGCCGGGGCGGGTCATCAGACCCACCGATACGCGGCCGCCGTGACTATGGCAGATCAGGATGCACTTGCGGATACCCACAGCCTGTGCAAAGCTTTCGGCGAAATCGACATAATCCTGAACGGTCAGCGGTTCCTGCGGCTCGTCGGTGCCGCCGACACCGGGCATATCAAAGGCCACGACGCGGTAGCGCTGCTCGAGGGGGGCCAGCACGGTGCGATAAGCTGTGATGGGGGCGCCCCAGCCGTGCAGGAACAGGACGACCTCGCGGGGGTCGGCGGCCGTTCCGTTATCGATATAATTGACTTTCAGGCCTTTAACGGTAATTTCCATAGGGGATCACCTTTTTATATGTATTCTCTAGAGTATATGTTGGGAGAGGGAAATGCTCCACAGGCT
>JAFQKM010000084.1 GCA_017396925.1 Clostridia bacterium | reverse complement strand
TTGCCGTACCCGAAGGGGAGGGCTATCATCTGCGTTGGTTCACGCCGGGCGGCGAGATCGACTTCTGCGGTCATGCCACCCTGGCCACCGGCTTTACCATCCTCAACTTCGTGCAGCCGGCATGGGATCATGTGGTCTTTCATACCATGAGCGGCGATATGACGGTATTCCGCAAGGATGGACGCTATGAGATGGACTTCCCGGCCTACGACCTGCAGCCCGTCCCGGTCACCGATGCCATGGAGACCGTATTGGGCGTGCGCCCGATGGAGGCCTTTATGGCCCGCGATCTGGTCTGTGTTTTGGAGACCGAGCAGCAGGTGCGCGATCTGGTCCCCGATTTCGAAAAGATGATGGGGCTGAATGGCCTGATGGTCCATGCTACGGCAAAGGGCGCCGATTACGACTGCGTATCCCGGTCCTTCGGCCCCAAACTGAAGATCAATGAAGATCCCGTCTGCGGCAGCGGCCATTGCCATATCCTGCCCTACTGGTTCGATAAGCTGGGCAAGGACAGCCTCGATGCATGGCAGGCATCCAGACGCGGCGGCGCACTTCACGGCGAAAAGGAGGGCAGCCGCATCCGCCTGAGCGGCAATGCCGTTCTCTTTGCCGAGTCGGTTCTGCATGTATAAGGTTTTTAAAAGGCACCCTTCGGGGTGCCTTTTTGTTGCCCTTGCCCATTTGGACCGACGGTGCTATACTATAATCTATAGATAAAAGGAACAAAGGGGAGAGAAGTTTATGGAATGGACCATTTTTCTCGTATTGGCCGTTGCCGTTGCCGGCGGCCTGATCGGCTTGCGGCTCAAGCTGCCGGCCGGCGCCATGCTGGGCGCCATGATCGCCGTGGCCATCTTTACGGTTGTCACCGACCTGCAGGTTATTCCGCCCTGGTTTAAGGTCTGTGCACAGATGGTCTCGGGCGGCTATATCGGCACCACCATGACCCGCGAGAGCCTGCATCAGATGAAAAAGGTGGCTCCGGCCATCGTCTTTCTGCTGCTGGGCATGCTGGTCATCAATGTCACGGTGGCCTTTATCCTGCACCTGACATCCCCCCTTGATCTGGTCACCTGCCTGTTTGCCACCGCGCCGGGCGGCATGACCGATATGACCATCATTTCGGATGATATGGGCGCCAATTCGCCCATTGTATCGGTATTTCAGGTCTGCCGTATGTCGCTGGCCATCTCGACCTTCCCGCTGATCATCCCCAGGCTGTGCGGCATCGAAGGTGCGGGCGGCCGCCGCAAGAAGGGCAAGAAAAAGGCACAGCCGCTGAGCAGCGAACAGAAAAAGAATCTGGCCCTCACCATTCTCGTGGCCTTCTGCTCGGGCCTGTTGGGCTATAAGTCGGGCCTGCCGGGCGGCACCATGCTGTTTGCCGTCATCGGCGTCAGCATCACCAAGCTGGTGTGGAACATCGGTTTTATCCCCCTCAAGGTAAAGCAGGGCGCCCAGATGATCTCGGGCTCCTTTATCGGCGCCAAGATCACCATGGCTACCGTCAGTCTGATCGCCTCGATGTGGTATAACGTCGTGCTGGTCATCGGCATTTTCTTCCCCATGTGCCTCGGCCTCGGCTGGCTGATGCATAAGGTCTGCAAGATCGACCTGCTGACCGGCCTCTACTGCTCGGCCCCGGCAGGCGCCTCTGAAATGGCGCTGATCGCCAGCGACGTTGGCGCCGACGGCCCCAATGTTGCCATCCTGCAGATCTCCCGTATGCTGGGCGTTATCGCCTTCTTTCCCAGCATCTTCACCATGCTGCTCAGACTGGTGGGATAAAAAACGAAGACAAAATGAAAAAGCACCTCCGAAGAGGTGCTTTTTTGATGCCGTTTTCAACAGGCTGTGGAGTTTTATTCGCCCATGAGCTGCGCCCATGCAGCCAGATATTCTTCGCGGTTTTTATAGACGGGGACGAAGTCCTTCTTGAGCTCGAGCAGCTTTTCGCAGCCGTTGGCCAGCAGATCGATGGCGGTCATGGCCATCGACTTGGCGGCGGTGACATAGGCCATCTCGGGATCCTGTACGGCAAAGTCGGATGCGTGGCCGCCGCCGATCATACCGCCGATATAGGGATGGATGGCAGGTACCAGATGCTGAACATCGCCGAAGTCGGAGCAGCCGCCCATGTGGCCCAGATGCTGGACATGCTCGGGGCCGACCAGAATGTTGAGGTTTTCTTCAAAGATCTTGTTGAAGTTTTCGTCGTTGCGGCGGGGCATATAGCCGGGAACTTCGACGATCTCGACCTGTGCGCCGACCGCCATGGCGCCGGCCTCGAAGGCACGGTTGACCTTGACCGATGCATCCAGAACGCCGGGCATGGTCTTGCCGCGGACATAGGTCTCGATGCGGACGTCGGCCGGGACGACGTTGACCAGATTGCCGCCCTTGGTGATGATGGGATGGACACGGATGGTATCGTCGTTCTTAAAGGTCTCGCGCTGGGCATTGACGGCCATCAGGCCGAGGTTGGCAGCGTTAAGCGCGTTGATGCCAAGGTGGGGCGCGCCGCCGGCATGGGCTTCCTTGCCGATGTACTTGACATACTTGGCGACAAAGCCGTTGGAGGTTGTGGCAACGGCGCAGTTGGGGCCGGAGGTGGAGTGGATCATCAGGGCGGCATCGATGTGATCGAGGTAGCCCAGCTTGATCATTTCCTGCTTGCCGCCGAGGAAGGAGATCTTGCCCTCGTCGATGAGCGACTTTCTCCATTCAACTTCGCCGGCCTCTTCGGCAGGGGTGGCCCAGAACTCCATGTCGCCGTCCAGCATCTGGGCAACGCCCGAATACTTGAGGCCCATGGCAGCGCCGATGGTGGCGGCGATCTGGGCAAAGTGGCCGCAGGCATGGGCGGCGCCGGTGTCGGGATCGGCATAGGGATGGCCGGGGCAGACGACGGCGTCCAGCTCACCCATGATGGCGATGGTGCCCTTATGTTCCTTGCCGGGCAGCTTGGCAACGATGCCGGTCAGGCCGATCTCGCTCTCGTAGGGCAGCTCCAGCTTGTCGAGGGCAGCCTTGACCTTCTTAACGGTCTTGTGTTCCTTATAGCCCAGCTCGGGCTCCTTGAAGATGCTCTCGCCCAGAGCGATGATCTCGTCGCGGTGTTCGTCGATGGTCTTGCAGACCAGAGTTTTCATTTCCTGAATATTCATAAGAGAGGGTCTCCTTTTT
>JAFQKM010000083.1 GCA_017396925.1 Clostridia bacterium | reverse complement strand
TCCTTTCGCTCATTTGCATGGTCCAGCTGCCGGTTCAGATAGGCGCGGACATTCTGTTTGCCCTCGAAATCCATCAGCTCCAGCGCACCCAGGGCCTGGGTCTCGAGGCCGGGACGGAAGAAGCCCAGGCGGTAGAGCTCCTTGGCCAGCTCATTCTGGCCGGCGCGGGCAAAGGGATCCTTGCGCTGGGCGCGGATGCGGATGTCGAAGACCGGGCGGCGGGGGCCGCGGATGCTGTGGCTCGACCAGCTGATAAAATCGCTCTCTTCGGCGCCGGTGACGCGGAAGACGCGGGTGCCCACATAAAACTGGCGCACCAGCTCGAGGCAGAGGCTGCCGATGGCGGCATAGGCGCGGTAGCTGGCGCCGATCATGTCGCGGCTGGTCTTGTTGCCGGCCTCCTGCAGGGCGGCGATGGCCGAGGCGGCCGTGACGCCGGCACGGGTGCTGCCCGCCGAAAAGTCGCGGTTGGAGGCCGTCTCCTTCAGCTCGTCGATCTTCATCTGCTGGATCTGGATATAGGCGCCGCCCACGGGATAGGGGGTGATGGGGCGCAGGCGCTCTTCGTTGATGCTGCCCTCCACATGGACGATGGGGCGGTCCCAGTCGAGGAACTCCTCTTCGTTGATGCCGCAGGCCCGTCCGGCAAAATAACGGGGCCTTGTGGCCATCATGGCGCTTTCCAGAATGTTGCGGCCCAGGCGGTCGATGTATTCCTGGGGGCTGCGGGTGACGGCGATATAGCCAAAGCCCACCGGCTGCCCCTCGATGGGAAAGAGGGTATCAAAGACGACGGGGTAGAGGCCGTGGGCATACCAGCCGCGGTCTTTGTATGCCGGGTCGTCGGCGCTGGCATACAGCACGTGCTCGCCGGCAAACTTGCAATAGTGTAGCAGGCCGTTTTCCTTATAGTACCAGTCGACCACCGTCACCTTGTCGAGGCTCGAGCCGCGGCTGTGGGTCAGTACATCGACGATGTCGCCCACCCCCTTGCCCAGCCGGGGATACTGCTTTTCCAGCACGTCGCGGTCCCATTTGTGGACGATGAAAAGGTTGCGGCTCTGCTGGATGTCGCGCACGCCGGGCTCCCAGAAGATGTTCAGCAGGTCGATGGCCGCCACATCGACGTCGCCCAGCCCCTGCTCGAGATCGCTGTTCCAGAAGACGCCGTAGACCGCCGTGCCGTGCTTGAGCTTATACCACCAGGCGTCGCTGTAGGTCTGCTCGAAGCCGCTGCGCTCGAGGATGACCGGCAGGATGCGGCTGAGCATATCGGCGTCCTTCTGATCCTCCGGCTCGCGGGGCAGAACGGCCGGCTCGGGATAGTGATCCATGGCGTCGGCGTGCTTGTTGGCGATGTTGTTGAAGAGCCATGCCGAGGTCGGCTTGTCCTTGGGGTCCTCCCCCATGGCCTCCCAGTGGCGCAGCTGCCACCACAGCTCTTCATTTTTGATGCGCTGCTCCAGCGGCGCCTTGGCCGCCTTGTAGTCACGCAGGCAATCGATGGCATACTGCAGTTTTTCTTTCTCGATGGGTAATTCCTCCTTTTTATCTGACCCTCAAAACGCTTCGCTGGTTTTTCGGGCCAATCGTTTAGCGGATGTTTTTTTCCGATGCACATGTCCTCGGAAAAAACGATTCCATAAAAGGTCGCGGTTTTAATGGCATTTCCCGTCGGACGGGCGTAGGGACCGGCGTCCCCGACGGTCCGCATGAGGGCGCCACCGTCGGACGGAGCCCTCCCGCGGCGAGAGGGAGGGTGGCGTTGGCGAAGCCAATGCCGGGAGAGTGTGGCTGTTTTTTCTTTCCTTAGCCTTTACCAGGCTTGTCAAATGACCCTTCCACCACCTTCGGTGGTCCCCCAAGTGCCCTGTGGGTATTCCCTCGCGCTTTCAGCGCAAAGGGACGGCTAAATAAGGCCTCCGTCAAACACCGTAGGGACCGGCATCCTTGACGGTCCGCATACACAATGCCCCCGTCAGACGGGTGTAGGGACGGCCTTCGGCCGTCCGCAAAAGCCTCCCTTGTGTAAAGGGA
>JAFQKM010000082.1 GCA_017396925.1 Clostridia bacterium | reverse complement strand
CTTATTGGGAAGATATCGTGTCCTTCGGACAGATCGAATAAACAACTCATCAGTCACCTTCGGTGACAGCTTCCCTAAGTGCCCTGTGGGTATACACAGGGAAGCCTTTTCTCCCGTCGTACAGGTGTAGGGATGGCCATCGGCCGTCCGCCTGAGCCTCCCTTGTGTAAAGGGAGGTGGCACCGCAGGTGACGGAGGGATTGTTCCCCCCGGCTTGCCGATACAATCCCCCACCGCCCTTCGGGCAGAGCCCCCTTTGCACAAGGGGGCCTTTTCTCCCATCTGACCAATGCGCGGTGCCCTGAAGCCTTCCCTGTGCAAGGGAAGGTGGATGGCGAAGCCAGACGGATGAGTTGTCTATTCAATCCTTCCTCTTTTGAAAGCCATTCTTTCGTCATGCGCCAAAGGGGATGCCCAATCTTTCAACAAAAACAAAAAAGCCGCCTCGTATGAGGCGGCTCTGTTTTTGTGTTTACTTCTGGCCCAGGGCGATGTTGTATTCGGTGAGATACCACTTGCCGTCGATCTGAGCGACGCGGACGATGCCGCCGAAATCAGCGGTGCCGTCGGGGCCTGCAAAGGTGGCGGTAAACTCGACGTCGCGCAGCTGGTTGGCGCCATAGGTGGTACGGGCTGTCTTGAGGGCTGTGGCCGAAGCCGAGGTCTCTTCGTCGACCTTGACCGAAACGGTAAAGCCGCCGCCGACCAGCTGGGCCTTCTGCTCCTGCAGATCCCTCATATAGATGATGCTCTGGCCGAAGAGGGTGTATTCGTCATAGCAGAGCTCCTTGATGTCTTCCACCAGATAGCCCTGCATGTCGCGGATGAGGGTATCGGCATAGAGGGCGTTGAGGTAACCCTCGATGGTCTTCTGGGGGGTGGTCATTTCGCCAAAGAACTGGAAGCCCAGAACGGCGCCCAGGGCGATGACCAGCAAAGCGGCAATGCCGCCCATGATCAGCTTGGGATTGATCTTCTTGCCTTCGGTCTTGGCAGCAGCGGCTGCCTTATTTTTATTCTCTTTCATATGTATCGTGCTCCCATACGGTGTGGATTGTGCCGCCGGCATAGCCCGGCTTTTTCGCATATATCTAATATTATATACAAAAGTGATTCAAAATCAAGGAACAAATACAGTCCCCGAAAAACTTCCGTAAGATTTTAACAATTTTCTTACAATTTGGGTATTGTTTTTTCATATTTACAGGTTACAATATAGCCACAAAGATAAAAAAAGACAAAAAGCCGGAAGGCCTTCCGGCACCGTCTTGCAAGGAGGTTCTGTTATGAACGAATACAGCAACAACAACGGATACAACAACGGATACAACAACGGCGAATACCGCGGCAGCGGCTATAACGACGATCTTTATATGGACGCCCGCGACACCGAGTTCACCAGCTATGGCGAGCCTGCCGCTTCCACCCCCCAGCCCGCACCCAAAAAGAAGGGCTTGGGCAGAAAGCTGCTGTCGGTCCTGCTGGTGGGCGGCCTGATGGTCGGCTCGTCGGCCGCCACGCTGGCCGGCTATGTCTACATGACCGAGGGCGATCGCCAGACCCCTCAGGTGATCCAGGGCGGCCAGCAGGTGGTTTATACCCTCTCTTCCGAAGAGGGCAGCCTGACCCCCCAGGAGATCTTCGTCAAGTGCTCCCCCTCGGTGGTCGCCATCTCCACCCAGACCCGCAGCTACTACGGCATGGGTGAAAGCTCGGGCACCGGCATCATCATGAGCGAAGACGGCTATATCATCACCAACCATCACGTCATCGACGGCGCCTTCGAGATCAGCGTCACCACCAAGGACGGCGTTTATCCCGCCACCATCGTCGGCAGCGAAGCCAAGAGCGACATTGCCGTTCTTAAGATCGAGGCTTCGGGCCTGCAAGCTGCCGAGTTCGGCTCGTCGGCCGAGCTGGTCACCGGCGACAGCGCCATCGTCATCGGCAATCCCCTCGGCCTCGAGTTTGCCGACACCATGACCATCGGCTATGTCTCGGCCACCGAGCGCGTGGTACAGATCTCTGAATATATCATGACCCTCATTCAGGTCGACGCCGCCGTCAACCCCGGCAATTCGGGCGGCCCCCTGATCAACAGCCAGGGCCAGGTGGTCGGCGTTGTCAACGCCAAGATCTCGCAGGATGCCGTCGAGGGCATCGGCTTCGCCATCCCCATCGACACTGCCATGACCATCGCCCAGGATCTGATCGATCACGGCTATGTCACCAACCGCCCCATGCTGGGCATCACGGTCCAGAGCATCAGCGAGCAGCAGGCCGCCTACTACGGCTATGAACCGGGCATCACGGTCACCGAAGTCTCCCCCGGCAGCTGCGCAGAACAGGGCGGCATGAAGGTGGGCGACAAGATCCTGGCCTTCAACGGCGTCGAGGTCTCCAACGCCACCGAGCTCAACTTTGAAAAGGACAAGTGCAACGTCGGCGACACCGTCACCATCACCATCGAGCGCGACGGCCAGCAGATGGACCTGACCATCGTCCTCAGCGCAGGCACCGCCGCCTGATCCCTTAAAACGCAGCAAAGCCCCGATTCCGGTATGGAATCGGGGCTTTTTTGTATCTGTTTGCAGTTTACAGTTCGGTTTTCCACAGGCCGTGGAGGTTGCAGTATTCATAAACGGCAATCGCCTTGTCGTCTGCCAGCGCAAAGAGGGCAGTGGGCTTTTCGCCGGGATTGAGCTTCTTGAGCTGGATGCCCTTTTCGGTCTCAACGGCGATCCACTGGATATAATGCTCGGGCAGCATGGGATGCTCGACCGAGCCGACGTTGACGCGCAGCATACCGTTTTCGTCCTTGACATCGGGCAGATGCTTTTCGCCGCTGGCTTCAACGGTGTTGGGCTCCAGAACATCCATCTTCTGGCCGCAGCACATGACGGGAACACCCTTATCCTCGATCATCTGCACCATGTTGCCGCAATGACGGCAGATCAAAAACTTAGCTTTCATCAGATTTTCCTCCTGTATGTTCTTTTGGACAGCGCTTTCACGCGCTGCCGTTCTGGTCATTCACAGTATACCCCTTTTCCTCGGGGATATCAACCGCTTTCAGAGGTTATTTCAGAAAATCGGCGATCCGGGCGCCGTCGTGAAAGCCCTTGCCATAAAGCCGCATGACCGATTCTTTGGAATGCTTTGTCGTGTCGATGCCCGTGATGTCGTCGGGGGCGAGGAGCAATACCTTCCCCTCCTTCTCCAGTTCTCTGGCATAGGCCACGCTGTCGTTATACCGCTTGGCGCGCAGGCGCAGGTTGTGGGCCGCCATGGGGAACTGCTTCTCGATCAGCCTGGCCATCAGTTTATCCTTGGTGCCGTCGCGCAGCCTGTCCACCGGACGGGTGAGGATCAGCACGATCTTATCGCAGCCCATCTCGAGGGCCTTGCGCACCGGTACGGGATCCGACAGGGCGCCGTCGAAATACCGCACGCCATCGATCTCAATGGGCTTGCAGATGCCCGGGATGGCGCAGGAGGCCTTGATGACTTCGAAATCGTCAAAGCCCAGATCGTCCCCTGTGAAATACCGCACCTTGCCCGATACGGCCTCCGAGGCCACGATATAAAACTCCCTGCAGGCCGGATGGGCCTTCATGGCATAAAAATCGATGGGATTCTCGCCGGTGCTCATAGGCAGGTCGCCATAGACATAGTCGAGGTCGAAATAGGAGCCCTTGCGCAGGAAATTGCCCATGCTCATGTATTCGGGGCGGAAGGAATAGCTGAAATAAAAGCGATAGTTGCGGCCGCGCTGGCCCGAGAGGTAGGATGTGATGTTGCCGGCGCCGGCCGAAACGCCGATGGCGCTGTCGAAGACAATGCCCAGATCCATGCACTTGTCCTGTACGCCGGTGCCGTAGACGCCGCGCAGGCCGCCGCCCACGTCGATGAGGCAGGTTTTCATTAAAGCCCTCCTAAAAAAAGATTTCAGACAGCACCATTATAGCGCTGTCTGATTCTTTAGAAAAGCAAACTTTTTGTGAATAGCACCGCCCCCCACCAGACGCTCGTAGGGACCGGCGTCCCCGACGGTCCGATTTGCGTGATGCTTAACATAGGCACTGTAGGGATGGCCATCGGCCATCCGCTTCAAACGGGATGCACGATATATCCGTCAGACCTTTCTTCCGTTACTTTCGAATGATCGAAAGTAACCAAAGATCACCGGGGTGTTGCGAATCCCCCCGGACCCCACAACGCTCCACTCTTGGGGCTTCGCCCCGCCGCTCGGGCATCCCCTCTGGCACAGGACATAAACACAACACCCGTAGGGACCGGCGTCCCCGACGGTCCGTATGAGAAAGCTTCCGTCAAACCACCGTAGGGACGAGCATTGCTCGTCCGCAATGACTTGCTTAGATCACAAAATACCCCTCGTCACACAATAGGGTAAAACAGAAGTTCACCTCATCGTCGCTGAAGAGGGATGCATATTTTTTATCGACCACCAAGCCCTCCAGCGAGAGGTCGAGGCGGCCCTTTTTGGCCAGCTTGTCGAAATTGTCGCTGGTGCCCTGACGGCCGAGGATAAACCGGGCCAGCTCGTCGCCGCCCTTGACCGTGACGGTCTGCAGGCTCTTTGCCGACATGCCGCAGCCGATGGCCTTGGCCTGCGCGCAGCGCTCCAGCAGATCCCGGGTAAACTGTTCTTTTAATGTCATTGCATAAACTCCTCTGTTGTTTTTATGGAAGAAGGGCCTGCGGGCGCCTATCCCCTCTGCGGACGCCCACTGGGCGTCCCTACACCGCACAGCGCCTTACGATAGATCTCGCGGTAGACGAGGACGCCCTTTTCCCTTGTGCTCTCCATAAGGGAGATATGGCCGGCCCCATAATCAAAAGGGCGCAGCATGGGCATCCCGGCCCCGTCCTTATACTTGCGGGCCAGCGTGATATGGGCCTTGAAGGGCCGCTTCTCAATGTCGAAGCCGCGAGAACGCAGGCAGGCGGCCATGTCCTCGCCCAGCGCGGTCAACCCTTCGCCCGACGCCCCGGCCCACAGGATATTGCCGAACCGGCCGGTGCCCTCCACATGGAGGGTCAATGCCCGATGCCCTGCGGCGCAGGCGTCGAGGGCGGCCTTGGCATCCTCCACCCGATCGGTCTCGCCGATGAAGGCCAGGGTCAGATGCAGATTGTCGTGCCGTGTGAAATTGCCGGCGGCGCCGGCCTTTTTCAGGGCGGCCATATGGCGGCTCAGCCGATCCTTCGACGGGGCGTCGAAGGTGATGGCCGTAAAGAGGCGCATCAGAGGGCCGCCTCCCAGTCGGCCTCCTTAAAGCCGACCAGCACGGTCTCGCCCGATACCAGAATGGGGCGCTTGACCAGCATGCCATCGGTGGCCAGCAGGTCGAGCATCTCGTCCTCGGTCATGGCCGGCAGCTTATCCTTAAGCTTAAGCTCCTTATACAGGTTGCCGCTGGTGTTGAAAAACTTCTTCATGGGCAGGCCGGAGGCCTTGTGCCACGCGGCCAGCTCGTCGCGGGTCGG
>JAFQKM010000081.1 GCA_017396925.1 Clostridia bacterium | reverse complement strand
TCCCCCGGCCTGCCTGTACAATCCCCCACCGCCCTTCGGGCAGAGCCCCCTTTGCACAAGGGGGCCTTGAGGGGACGGGGGCACCCTCATGCGGACCGTCGGGGACGCCGGTCCCTACGGGTGTTTGACGGAGGCCTGTTATTCGGCGGCGGGGGAGGCAGGCAGGATGTCTTCGCGGCGGATCTCCATAAGCAGCTCGGCGGTGATGTTTTCGGCAGCGGCCAGACGACCTGCCTGCCGCACCAGCACATCCTCGAAGAGGTTGCGGACGCCGCGGGCGTTGCCGAAGGAGATGGAATTGTCGTTCTCCTGCCGGATGAGGGTGCGGACGGCCTCTTCGGCGCCTTCGCCGAGGACATACCTGCTGCCGTCGCAGCGCATTTTGAAGATGGCCACCATCTCGTCGAGGGTATAGTCGTCGAAGTGCAGGAAGCGGTTGAAGCGCGACTCGAGGCCGGGGTTGGAGTGGATAAAATCGTCCATCAGGCCGTCGTAGCCGGCGACGACCACAACGATGTCGTCGCGGTGGTCTTCCATATATTTGAGGATGGTGTCGATGGCTTCGTGGCCGAAGTCGTTGTCGCCCTTGTCCGACAGGGCATAGGCTTCGTCGATGAAGAGGACGCCGCCCAGCGCCGACTCCAGCACCTTTCTGGTCTTGATGGCCGTCTGACCCACATAGCCGGCCACAAGGCCGCTGCGGTCGACTTCTACCAGATGGCCCTTGGACAGGATGCCGAGGCTGTGGTAGATCTTGGCCATCAGACGGGCGATCATGGTCTTGCCCGTGCCGGGGTTGCCCGAAAAGACCATGTGCAGCGACAGATCGACGGTGGGCAGATCATGCTGCTGGCGCAGCTTGTGGACGGTGACCATATTGATCAGGTCGCTGACCTCCTTCTTGATGGCGGTCAGGCCGATGTAGCCCTCCAGCTCGGCCTTGAGCGCTTCGATGGGTACGGGGGGTTCGGCTTCCGGCTCGGCTTTGGCTTCTTCGGCCGGCCGGGCAGATGCCGGCTGTGCATCGGTTTTGTCCTCCGGGACGGGGGCCTTGGGGGTGGGGGTATGGCCCCACATATCGCCGGCCAGATTGCGGAGGTTGTTTTCGGTCATGGTGCGGATCAGTTCCAGCTGCAGGTTGATGATTTCGTCTTTTTTATCCATGGTGGTTTACCTCAGACCAGATATTTTTCGTCCAGATCGCCGCTGAAGAAATCCAGCAGGTTCTGTGCGGCCATGACATTCATGGCGGTGAAGTTTTCGGAAGTGTAGGAGGCCGAATGGGGGGTCAGCAGGGCGTTGGGGCAGCCGATGAGGGGCGAGTCGGTGCAGGGCTCGCGGTCGAATACATCGATGGCGGCGCCGCCCAGATGGCCGCTGTCGAGGGCGGCGCGGAGGGCCGGGATATCGGCCACGGGGCCGCGGGCGATGTTGATGAAGATGCTGCCCGGTTTCATCCTGGCAAAGGTCTCGGCGTTGAACATATGGCGGGTGCTCTCGGTGAGGGGGACATTGGCCGAAACATAGTCGCAGGTTTCCAGCAGCTCGTCCATGGGCAGGTACTTGACGCCGTATGCACGCTCCCAGTCGGCGTTGGGGTGGCGGCAGTTGTAGTAGAGCTCCATGCCGAAGGGGCGGGCGCGCAGGGCGATCTCCTTGCCGATGCCGCCGAAGCCCACAAGGCCCAGCTTGCGGCTCTTGGCGCCGGGGGTCATGATGCGCTGCCATCTGCCCTCGTGCATGGGGACATTCTGCAGGTCGACCCGGCGGGCGAAATAGAGGATATAGGCCAGCACGTGCTCGGCCACGGCGCCTTCGACGGCGCCCACCGTGCGGCAGAGGGCAACGCCGTGGTCGCGGCAGGCGTCGATATCCACCGAGTCATAGCCGATGCCGCGGCGGGAGATCAGGCGGAGGTTGGGGCAGTGCTCCAGCACGGCGCGGCTGCAGGGCTCGAGGCCGGTGATGGCGGCTTCGGCGTCGCCGATGGCCTCCCATACGGCGCTTTCGGGGGTGCCGGCGCCCATGTCGGCTTCGGACAGATCGACGATCTCGTGGCCGCGGGCCTGCAGCAGGCGGACGGCGCTGTCGTCGCCGGTGGAGAAATTGCGTGCGGTAATGACGATTTTCATAGCAGTCTCCTTCTGACCCCCGAAACAGCGCACAGCGCTTCGGTTTCGCGGGCCAAACTTATAATAGGGATCAGATCATCCACGGCGCATGTCCGCGGATGATCCGGAATTTGTGAAATGAGTAGGGACGGCCACTGGCCGTCCCTACACCGGTTTGACATAGGCAGTGGGCCTTGCTTATAGGCCCCCTTGTGCATACCCAAAGGGCACTTAAGGGGGCTCTGCCCGAAGGGCGGTGGGGGATTGTATCGGCTGGATGGGGATAACAATCCCTCCGTCACCTGCGGTGCCACCTCCCTTTACACAAGGGAGGCTTTTGCGGACGGCCGATGGCCGTCCCTACACCCGTCTGACGGGGGCATTGTGTATGCGG
>JAFQKM010000080.1 GCA_017396925.1 Clostridia bacterium | reverse complement strand
GTCATCAACGCGGCAATGATTGCTGCGATGAGAAGGGATCTCAGGCCTTTTCGGCGGTGCGGATGATGGATCAGCCGGTTGATTTTCTGCTCAAATCCGGGAGAAAAGGTATGGTCGGGCGCCGGATCGGGATAGGAGGCCAGCCACTGTTCGCAGGCGCCATGGGCGGCCTTCTGCAGCATTTCATCGGTGATCTTCATATTGCATTCAGCTCCTTTCGGATCTTCTCAAGTTCGATGCGCAGGCGATCCTTGGCGCGGGTGATGGCACGGGCGACCGCGCCTTCTTTTTTGCCCAGCATCCGGGCGATCTCGCGGGTGGTGAAGCCCATTTCATACCGCATGAGGATCAGGGCGCGGTCGTCGGCCGGAAGACCCGCGATGGCTTCGTTCAGGCCGACCGCCTCGCCGCTGTATGCCGGGGCATGGTGCGCCTCTTCAAAGGCCACCTGCTCGCCAAAGTGCCGACGGCGGCGCCAGAGGTCGACGGCCTTGTGCTCGGTAATGGCCAGGACGAATGCCTTGATGTGGGGGCCATGGCTCTCCCACAGGTCGTCCAGCCGGTCGATGACCACAAGGAAGGCCTCGTGCACCACATCTTCGGCGTCCTGCTCGTTCTGCAGGATGCGGTTGGCGGCATAGAACATGAGATTTTTGTATTGGTCGTAGATCGAGGCAAACCGCTCGCGCCGGCGGTCGCCTTCGATCATGGATAAATAGACAAGCATAAGGCATCCCTCCTTTGTCTGTTTTATCCCTTCATTCACCTATACGAATGAGCGGGGCAGAATCGGACAGCCGAAAAGGAACTTTTTCAATTTCGGCATTTTGGCTAAAGTATAGCATAGTTTTCTGTATTTTTCGACAGAAGTTTCCATCTGTACAGGAACCTTTTGCCAAGGGACGCAGTCTTTAAAATATAGAACCCAATCTATCTTTCGGCGGCCCGTTATGGTATACTGTTACCATAGTGATTTACCGCTTTAAGAATGTAAAAGAAAGGACGATGCGTATGAAACGCACAACGCGTACACTCTCGCTGCTTCTGGCCCTGGCGATGAGCCTGTCGATGCTGGTCACCACGGCCTATGCCGTCACCCTGACCGACATCAAATATCACTGGGCCGAGCAGTATATCTATTCCGCCGTAGACGCCGGCTATGTCTCGGGCTACGACGACAATACCTTCAAACCCGGCAAGGCCATCACCCGCGCCGAGTTCTGCAAGATGCTCAACAATGCCCTTGGCCTGACCGCCACAGCCAACATCAGCTTCTCCGACGTCCCCACCGCCAAGTGGTATTACAAGGAAGTCCAGAAGGCGGTTGCCGCCGGCTATATCTCGGGCTATGAAAACGGCACCTTCCTGGGCGACAATCAGATCTCCCGTCAGGAGGCCGCCGTGGTCATCGCGCGCATCATCGCCGATCCCGTCACCCTCAAGGATATGAGCGCCCTCAAGGACGCCTCTTCCATCGCATCCTGGGCGCTGCCCGGCGCACAGGCCGTTTATGCCAAGGGCTATATGGCCGGCGACGATCTGGGCAAGTTCAATCCCCGCGGCAACCTGACCCGCGCCGAAGCCGTTAAGATCATCGAGACCCTGCGCAAGGGCGAGACCATCGTTCCGGGCAACATCACCATCTCGGAAAGCGGCCAGAGCTATTCCAATAAGATCTTCACCGGCAGCGTCATCGTTTCCTCCGCCCTGGGCGAAGGCAATGTCACCTTTAAGAACTGCAAGATCCTCGGCACCCTGCTGGTCAACGGCGGCGGCCAGAGCGGCATCCGCCTGTCCAATACCGGCGTGGCCAATCTGACCCTCAACAGCGCCCACACCACCGGCATCGCCGCCGTCGGCAGCTCGACGGTCAGCAATGCCTACCTGTCCACCAGCTGCGCGCTGGTCGAATCGGGCCTCACCGGCCTGGGCGCAGGCTTTAAGAATATCACCATCGGCGGCTCGGGCCTGTCCACCGCCAATATCTCCCTCTCGGGCGCCTTCGACAGCGTCGACCTCAACGCCTGGAGCTATCTGACCCTCCAGTCGGGCTCGATCGCCAAGCTCCATGTGGGCACCGGCGCCACCGGCTCGGAGATCACCCTGCCGGCCGGCACCAAGGTCACCGAAGCCACCATCGACACCGGCTGCGACTTCTTCGGCGCCGGCACCATCGATAAGGCCGTCAAGAATGCCTCGGGCGTCACCTTCGAGACCAAGCCTGCCGTCGTCACCGGCTCGGCCGCCGGCGAGGACGACCAGAAGCCCGAAGCCTATATCGAAATGACATCCATCCCCAAGCACAATACCCGGAATGTCCCCCTCGACACCGATATCATACTGACCTTCAACGAGGTCATCCGCAATAAGACCGGCGGCGGCCTGACCGTTTCCTATGTTAAGGAAAATGTCTCCCTCCGTCTGGGCAGTGAAGACGGCGCCAAGGTCGATTATGCCCCCTCCATCAGCCAGTCCGGCATGGTGCTCACCCTGTCGCCGACCGCCGATCTGGAAGAGGGCCAGAGCTATTACCTGAGCGTCCATGCAGGCGCCTTCACCGGCACCGCCTCGGGCAACGGCAACGCAGCCATGAAGGCCGTCTTCCACACCGAAGGCGCCGAGGTCGAGATCACCCCCATCGAGATCACCGCCAGCCCCAAGGGCGGCAGCGAGATCGCCGCCGACGATGTCCTGACCTTCACGCTCAACGCCCCCGTCTATGATGCCGACGGCAAGAATCTGACGGCTTCCTACCTGCAGAATACCGCCTTCTCGATCCGCCGCGGCTCCAAGAGCGGCACCAAGGTCGCCTTCACTGCCGCCATCAGCAGCGAAAAAAAGACCATCACCCTGACGCCCGACGCCGACCTGACCGCCGGCAATACCTATTATGTCACCCTCGCCGCCGACACGCTGATGAACGGCGACTGGGAGACCAACAGCGCCCAGACCTTCACCTATACCGTCCCCGCAGCAAAGCAGCCCGACGTCACCATTGAAGAGGGTATGCTGGCGCCCATCGAGACCTATCCCGCCCAGAAGGGCACCGGCGTTTCCACCGGCTCCCGACTGATGCTCGTCTTCGACGAGGCCCTTTATCAGCCCGACGGCGCGGCCCTGACCGCCGCCTACCTGCAGAATACCGCCCTCGAGCTGCGCCGCAGCTCCCTCACCGGCACCAAGACGGCCATCTCGGCCGGCTGGGGCAAGACCATGAATATGGTCACCGTCACCCCCGCATCGGCGCTGGGCGAAGGCTATACCTACTATCTGATCCTCAAGGAAGGCACCGTCATGAATGCCGACGGCGACCTCAACGACAAATATGTCCTTTCCTTCACCACCGGCGAAGAATATAACCTGACCGCCGAGGTCGAGCCCTCCAAGACGACCGCCGAGCTGACCGTCGCCTACGACGTCACCGATTTTGATCCTTCCGCGATCTACCTGACCATCCGCTACCGCGAAGAGGGCCTGTCCTCCTGGACCATCCTCCAGCGCGACCAGAAGCTGACCAAGGTCAAGAACACCCTGTCCTATGATCTCAAGGGCCTGACCGCCGAGACCCCCTACGAAGTCGAAGTCACCCTCGACCTCGACGATACCTCCCTCAGCGCCGAAACCACCTTTGAGACCACCGACACGGCCACGTCTTCGGAAGCCATCGCCATCGAGAAGATCCGCTTCTACAGCGACTCCGGCGACAGCTATTACCTCTATGCCGAAGACTTTGAAGAGACCGACACCAACGAATACTACGCCGTCCTGCCCTCTAAGCAGGCCCTGCTGGCCGACGAGAACGACGAGATCCGCGTCCGCGTTTATACCTACGACAGCGACGCCGAGATCTATGTCGAAGGCGAGTTCGACATGGGCGGCACCGTTGCCTCGGGCAGCAGCTATTACATCGAGGTCGATCCCGCCGATCTGTCCAGCTATCTGACCATTGAGGTCGAAGACAGCTGGGGCGACAAAACCTACTACGAGATCAAGATCTATCTCGACTAAAACCCCAACCCCATCCAAGGCCGCCGGAAACCACTCCGGCGGCCTTCTCTTGCGCTCTTTGCTTAGATATGCTAAAATTATCCCATTCTGATTTTTTCTACTGTCCGAAAGGAGAATCCGACCTTGCCCGCACTCAAAGCCATTTTATTCGATCTCGACGGCACCCTTCTGCCGTTGGATAACGATGCATTTGCCGAAGTCTATCTGGGCGAGCTGGCCAAGCAGGGCGCTGCATGGGGCTTCGAGCCTCGCAAGCTGGTCAAATCCATCTGGAAGGCCACCGGCGCCATGGTGAAAAACGACGGCTCCAAGCTGAATGTCGATGCCTTCTGGGATGCCTTCAAGGCCCTGACCCCCGAAATGGATCCGGCCGAGATCGACCGCAACATCCCCAGGTTCGATGCCTTCTACAGCGATCCCAACGGCTTCCATAAGGCAAAGATCACATCCGGGGAAAATCCGCTGGCTGCCGAAGTGGTCGAGGCGGCGCGCCGCAAAGCCGGCCGCGTCATTCTGGCCACCAATCCTATTTTCCCCACAACGGCCATCGAGGCCCGCCTGAGCTGGATCGGCCTGACCCCCGATCTGTTCGACGACGTCACGACCTACAGCACCTGCCGCTACAGCAAGCCCAACCCCAACTATTTTACCGAGATCCTCGAAAAGCACGGCCTCAAGCCCGAAGAATGTGTTATGGTGGGCAACAATGTATCGGAGGACATTCTCCCGACTGCCGCCCTCGGCATCCGCAATATTCTCGTTACCGACTGCCTGATCAACGAGCAGGATCTGCCGCTGGACGGTTTCGACACCTGCACCTTTGCCGAACTGAAAGACAAGATCGAAAATCTGTAAGCATAAGAAAAACCCCGCCGTATGGCGGGGTTTTCTTGTTTGATTTTACTTCACGGTATTGGTCAGCTTACCGATGCCTTCGATCTCGCAGGTGACCACATCGCCCGGCTTCATAAAGCGAGGCGGATCAAAGCCCATGCCGACACCGGCAGGGGTGCCCATGGCAATGATGGTACCGGCCTTGAGGGTCATGCCCTGGGTCAGCTCGCGCAGGACATAGGGAATATCGAAGATCAGCAGATCGGTGGTGCTGTTCTGGCGCAGCTCGCCGTTGACATAGGACTTGACGGCCAGCGAAGGGGGATCCTGGAACTCGTCACGGGTGACGATCCACGGGCCCATGGGGGTGAAGCCGTCGAGGCTCTTGCCGAAGTACCACTGCTTATGGCGGGTCTGCAGAATACGGGCCGAAATATCGTTGAGGATGGTATAGCCGAAGACATAATCCCACTCCTCACCGGCCTTGACATTCTTGGCATCCTTGCCGATGATGACGGCCAGCTCGCACTCATAGTCGAGGCGCTCCTCAATATCCTGATGGCTCTCGATGAAGCCGCCGTGCGGAACCGCCTCATTGACGCGTTTGGAAAAATAGATGGGGAAGGGGCGCTCGCCGCCAAATGCCTCGTTGTGATAGCGGGCGCCCTCTTCGGCATGGGCCATATAGTTGATGCCCAGACAGAGGACGTCCTGACGGGGAACCGGGATGGGGGCCAGCAGCTCGACCTCTTCCAGAGGCAGGCCGGGGATCTTGCCGTTTTCCAGTGCGGCACGCTGTTCGTCGGTGATGCCGTCGATCAGCTCCAGCATGGTGTCGTAGGGCAGACCCAGCGGGCCGATGGGCATAACCGATTTGCCGTCGGCAGTCAGAACGCCGACCTTGACTTTATTATTATAGCGGAATGTTAAAAGCTTCATACTACACCTTCCATAGCATCAAAATTGACAACTTTACAGATGATTTTTGTCCTTGTGGTAAACCAGACCTCGATGACAAAGAGCTGGCCCACGCGGTCGTATACACGGGAGGCCGACAGGGTGCCGTTGGCACGGGTCGAGCCGCCGTTGGCCAGATAGCCGATGGTGACGCCGCTTTCATCCATCACGCGGATGGCTTCGTCGTCGTGGGGATTGTTGGGCTCTTTCTGGCACATGAAGCGAGCGCCGATATTAAAGGGGTCGATGCCGCGGTAACCGGAAAAGCCGCAGACGGTGACAAATGTGCCCTCGGGCATGGCGTCCACCTCCAGTCATTTCAGAGATATGATATTTTTATTTTACCGAACTATGCCGCCAAATGCAATAAAAACCCCGCCCTTGGGCGGGGTTTCAGCGTTTTTACCACTGTTCTTTATGCACTCTTTCGGGCAGATAACGGTCGATGGGGTCGACGGTCTGGGCCGGATGGCCAAAGGCCAGCATGGCCAGCGGAATGATGCCCTCGGGCAGGCCGAAGAGGCGGATCAGCTCGTCCTCGCGTTCCTTGACGGGATGGACGCCCATCCATACGGCGCCCAGACCCAGATGCTGGGCCTCCAGCAGCAGATTCTGGATGGCGGCCGAGCAGTCCTGCACCCAGTAGGGGTAGGGATTGAACTTCTGCTTGTTAACGTCGCCGCAGACCACCATGGCCAGCGCCGCGCCCTTGAGGGGGGTGGAATAGGGATGACCCTCGGTCATCTTCTCCATGGTCTCCTTGTTGCGGACAACGATAAACTCCCAGGGCTGTTCATTGCCGGCCGAAGGCGCCTGCATGGCAGCGCGGAGCAGCTTTTCCTCGTGCTCGGCCGAAATGGGCTCGTCGGTATACTTGCGAATCGAGCGGCGTTCGAAAATTTCCTTCATGATGGCTTTCCTTTCTTATTCCAGAATGGGCTTGGCAATGATGCGGTCGATCTTGGTCTTGAGGATCTTGCTGGAGACCTCGGGACGCAGCACCAGTACGGTATCGGCGCCGCCGCCGGTGCCGGCAACCGCCACGACCGGCTCGCCGCCCACGACATAACCGCCGTCAGCTGCCATGGCACAGACCTCGACGCAGACCTTTACGCCCTGGCTGAACATACGCAGGGTATGGGCAATGATCTCGACGGGATAGGCGCCGCCAAAGGTGGTCGACAGGCTGCGCTCGGCGCCGCTGAGGGCATGGCCGGCCGAATGGACATGGAAGCCCTTGCCCTGCAGATACTTGCGCAGCTCCTGGGGCATGGGATTGCTGCCCGGCTCGCCGCGCTGGCCGTAGGCATAGGCAATGACGGTAACATCCAGGCCCTCATGGTCGATCTGATCGGCCAGCAGCTTGGGCGTGTTGCCGGCGGTGGTGGCAATCACCAGCTTGCCGATGCCCAGCTCGCGTGCGGCTTCAACGGCCAGCTTGAGGGCAGCCTCGGTATTTTCGGGGCCTTTCTTTTCAAAATAGGTGATCTTTTCCAGCATTTTCGATTACCTCCTGTATATTCAAACAAATTATTTACTCTGCGTCCATCAAACGCTTGCCGCAATAGGGGCAGCGCGGGTCGTCCATCTCGTGCATACTGCCGCAGTAGGGGCATTTGATCTGGGGCATACGGTCGGTCGGCTCGGATGCCTCAAAGAGGCCGCTCTCGCCCTCGGTGGCATAAAACTCGATCTTGCCGCAGACAGGGCAGTAGTAGATATGCACCTGCAGCGCACCGGCCAGCAGATTGGGCAGGTCGCCCAGCAGCCAGCCGGTCTGGCCCAGCTGCAGCTTTTCACGGCCGGCATATTTCAAAAGGCCCTGGCAGGCCGAACATCTGCGTTCCATAAAGTCCTCCTCCATATTTCATAGTAACACTATAACAGAATATCGAAATAAAGTAAACAGGCAGCAAAAAAGCCCCATCGATCGACAGGGCTTTGCACCATTCAGGACTTCTGGACCATCTTGTGGCCGCACTGGGGGCAGGTGACATTGAGCTTGCCGCGGCCGCGGGGCACACGCAGCAGTTTTCCGCACTTCTTGCATTTGAAGTATTTGTAGTCCTCGCGGGACTGCATACGAGTCTTATGCTCCGATATGGCCACATGAAATCTGTAGTTGAGCTGCAGATAGGCGCTGTTTTCGGCGCGGCGCTTGTCGAACTTGCGGGACATCATGCGGAAGATGCTGTACAGCAGGAAGACAAGGCCAAAGCTGTAGAGGAAGGACAGGGCGTCGATGATCGACAGGAGCATCATAACCAGCGCCGCCTTCGACAGAAATGCCGAAAACTGGTCGACGCCATAGCGGCCCTGCATCAGAACAGCCGTCTTTCGTCTGAGATTTTCAAGAAACTGATTCATAACAACGGTTTTCCTCCGGGGAAGAGATCTCTTCCTCTATTGTAAGCCTCTGCACCGGAAAGTCAACCAAGGGCCGCCAATATTTGAAAATTGTTTACAAGACTAAGAAAAAAGCGCCCCTCGAAAGGAGCGCTTTGCAAAAGCTTTATTTTTGGAAAATCTCGGTATTCAGCTTGCCCTCGCTCTTGGCAACGACCATCGATGCAACGGCGTCGCCGGCGGTACGCAGTGTAAAGTTCTAATATCCCGATTCTGCCTGCAAGCGTTTCCCTTACGTGCTTTAACATATTATATTGTTGTGAGCCTGTAAGCCAAATCAAGCCTTTTTCGTCACTTTCGTCGCAAATGATTTTAATTC
>JAFQKM010000079.1 GCA_017396925.1 Clostridia bacterium | reverse complement strand
GCGCCGTTGTCGTGGGCCTGCTTGATTTCGGTGGGCGTCATAGCGCCGGGGATCGATACCATTCCGGCCTCGCGGGTGGCACGGATAACGGCCGGATCCATATCAGGCGAGATGATAAACTGCGCGCCGGCCTCTTTGGCCTGCTGCACCATCTCGGGGTTGGTGACTGTACCTGCGCCAAAGACCATCTCATGGCCCAGCTCACGGTTGAGCAGCTGAATGGTGCGGATGGTCTGCAGACGCGCTTCCGCACTCTTCTGGTCGAAAGTGACCTCCAGCAGGTTGACGCCGCCTTCATGCAGTGCTCTGGCCAGCTGCAGGCATTCCTCATCGTATACACC
The DNA here is from genome assembly GCA_017396925.1 of Clostridia bacterium. Taxonomy (GTDB): domain Bacteria; phylum Bacillota; class Clostridia; order Oscillospirales; family Butyricicoccaceae; genus RGIG1902. Next base: position 4,170 of record JAFQKM010000079.1, on the reverse strand, counting down.
ACGGACGATGGCAATGACCTTTTCGTCCAGTATCTTCCGGATCAATGCTTCTCTCATGTTTCCTTCTCCTTTTTCTTACGATTCGGTGACCACTTTGCCGCACATATGCTCGGGGATCAGCTCGAGCAGCAGCGTTGCGGCGATACCCTTATCGATCTCGTCACGGATATAATCATCATCCTGCGTGAACTTATGACTCAGCTTTGTGACAATGTCGATGATCTGTTCCTGATTATCAATGATGTGCATACGGCCGAATACGATGACGCTGTTGACCTTATAAGCCCACGCACCTTCAGGAATATAACCCTTGTCATAAACGCAGAAAGAGACCTTATCGCAGCGGCGGAGGGCATCCAGACGATGACCGACCTTGCCGCAATGGAAATAGATCCTGCCATTCTCTTCATTATACCAATAGTTCATGGGTGTGCCGTAGGGGTAGCCGTCGTCGCCCAATACCGACAGGACGCCGCGGGTCTCATTTTTCAGCACCTCAATGCAGGTCTCTTCGGGCAGCTGCTTGTGTTTGCGGATCAGTTCACGGAACATGGTTTTTCCTCCCTTTTTCTGTCTCTTATGCACTCAGCATAGCACAGGCAGACAGGATTTTCAATCTTCTGTTTGACAGCAGAGCCCGATAGCCGTATGATATTTTTATCCGCTAAGGTTTATTCTACAGAATCGAGGTCCCATTCATGTCTGACCACAACAAAGCCCGCCTGCAGATCACAGCGGCCATGGCCGTATGGGGCACCATTGCCCTCTTCACCCGTGCCATCCCGGTCACCTCGGGCGAGCTGGCCCTCTACCGTGCCCTGCTGGCCGCCGGCTTTATCGCCATCTACCTGCTGATCACCCGTCAGCCGCCCGACCTGCGCAGCCTCGGCCGCGATCTGCCCAAGCTGGCCCTTTCGGGCGCGGCCATGGGCTTCAACTGGATCCTGCTTTTCGAGGCCTACAAATACACCACAGTATCAATGGCCACCCTGAGCTACTACTTCGCCCCCGTACTGGTGACCATTCTGGCCCCACTGCTCTTTAAGGAGACCCTCAGCCGTAAGGGCATCCTCTGCTTTGTCATGTCGACGGTTGGCCTGGTGCTGGTCATCGGCGTTCCCCCTGCCGGCGGCGGACAGCACGGCATCGGCATTGCCTTCGGCCTGGGCGCTGCCCTGCTCTATGCCTTTGTTGTGCTGATGAACAAATCGATCACCCGTGTATCGGGCCTCCACCGCACCATTCTGCAGTTTCTGGCCGCCATCGCCGTGCTGCTGCCCTATGTATGCTGCACAAGCGGCCTGCATCCCGAAGTGCTCGACGGCAAGGGTCTGCTCTGCCTGCTGATCCTCGGCCTGGTGCACACCGGCGTCGCCTACTGCATGTATTTCTCCAACCTCAAGTCGGTCACCGGACAGGAGGCCGCCATCCTCAGCTATGTCGACCCGCTGGTGGCCGTACTGGTGTCGGTCCTGCTGCTGCATGAGCCCATGACCCTGCCCCAGCTGCTGGGCGGTGCGCTGATCCTGGGCTTTACCGTATGGAACGAACTGAGCTGAGTTTTTGATTTTACGATGGTAAACCGCCGCAGACTATAGTATAATAAAGGCAGAAATTATCCCACCAAGGAGGAAACTTCCCATGAGCATGACAAAAGAGATCCGTACAAAGATGACCGACGCCCTCAAGGCCGGCGATAAGGAGACCAAGCAGGTCTATTCGGCCATTCTCAACGCCCTGACCAACAAGGCCAAGGAACTGCTGGTGACCGAACTGACCGCCGAGCAGGAGATCGAGGTCATTCAGAAGCTGGTCAAGCAGAATAAGGAAAGCATCGACACCTGCCCCAAGGATCGCACCGAGACCCTCGAGGCCCTCAACTTCGAGCGCAATATCCTGCTGCTCTATATGCCCAAGCAGATGGACGAAGACGAGATCCGCGCCGTCATCACCGGCGTTCTGCAGGATCTGGGCATCGAAGCCCCCACCGCCAAGGATAAGGGCCGCATCATGAAGAACCTCATGCCCCTCGTCAAGGGCAAGGCCGACGGCAAGCTGGTCAATGAAGTTCTGGCCAAGATGAGCGTATAACCTGCTTCATATTCCCCAAGGCCGCACAGAAAATGATCTGTGCGGCCTTTTTTCATGCATTTTTCAGAAAAGTTTACAGTTTCTTCAGAAATTTAAGGTTGCTTTCAGTTTACCATTTTATGATAGAATATATTTTATCCTAACCCGGAGAACACTTATGAAAATACTGATTATTGAAGATGAACGCCTGCTTGCCGATTCCCTGTGCACCCTGCTGGAGGGCAAGGGCTTTGATGTAGAAGCTGTATACGACGGCGAGACCGGCCGCGAATATGCCATGCTGGGTATCTATGATCTGCTGATCCTCGACGTTATGATGCCGGGGCTGGATGGCTATCAGGTGGCCCGTCAGGTACGCACTGCCCGCTGCAGCACCCCCATTCTGATGCTGACCGCCAAATCGGGTGTTGAAGACCGCATCGAGGGTCTCAATGCCGGCGCCGACTATTATCTGACCAAACCCTTCGACAGCCGCGAACTGCTGGCCTGCATTCATGCCCTGCTGCGCCGTCAGGGCGCCCAGGTGGATGAAATGACCTTTGGCAACACCGCCCTCGATCTGGGCACCTCGACCCTGATCTGCGGTGAAAAGAGCATCCGTCTGTCGGCCAAGGAGTTCGACGTGGCCCGCCTGCTCTTCCAGAGCCGCGATCGCAACCTTTCCAAAGAGGCCATTCTGGCCCGCGTCTGGGGTTATGACTCCAACGCCGTGGAAAACCATGTAGAGGTCTATGTGGGCTTCCTGCGCAAGAAGCTGACCGCCATCGGTTCGGATGTCCGTATCGTATCGGTGCGCCGTCTGGGCTATCATCTGGAGGTTTTAATGGAATGCTGAAACAGCTCCGCATCAAGTTCGTCTGTGTGACCATGCTGGTCGTTACGCTGATGCTTTGCATCATCTGCGGTCTGATCCTCAATTCCACCAGCCGACAGCTGGAGATCCAGAGCCTGCAGCTGATGCAGGATCCGGCGCTGCTGCCCCGCCGCGGGCGCCAGCCCAATGCACCCCCGACCTTCGAAGGCGACGCCCGTATCCCCTTCTTTGTGGTCGACCTGCATACCGACGGCACCATCCGCGAGACCTTCAGCGACTATTACGATCTGTCGGACGAACAGTTCCTGCAGGAGATCGTTGCGCTGGCCGAAAGCTCTGCCGGAACCAACGGCAAGCTGGAAGACTATAGCCTGCGCTACAACCGTATCAGCATGCCCAAGGGCGAGACCATCGTCTTTATGGACACCTCCGGTGAAGAAATGATGATGCGCAGCCTGCTGAAAAACTGTACGCTGGTCGGCGGCGCCGCATGGCTGGCCTTTCTGGGTATCAGCCTCCTTCTGGCCCGCTGGATGTTCCGTCCGGTCGAACAGGCCTGGGAACAGCAGAAGCAGTTTGTCGCCGACGCCTCCCACGAGCTCAAAATCCCGCTGACCGTCATTCTGACCAATGCCGAGCTGCTGCAGGATCCCGACTATACCGAGCAGGACCGCACGCAGTTTGGCCGCAATATCCTCACCATGACCCGTCAGATGCGCGACCTGACCGAAAATCTGCTCGACCTTGCCCGTACCGACAACGGCCGCATCGGCGAGAGCATGACCGACCTCGACTTAACTATGCTGGTTTCGGAAGCCCTGCTGCCCTTCGAGCCCCTCTGCTTTGAAAAGGGCCTGACCCTTGAGAGCAGCCTACCCACTACGCCCCTGCTCATGCGTGGCAGCCAGCAGCATCTGCGGCAGGTGACCGAGATCCTGCTGGACAATGCCGCCAAATACAGTTCTTCCCCGGCCGTTGTCCGTGTGGAGCTGAGCCACCGCAGCGACCATGCCCTGCTGACGGTATCCAATCCCAGCGACGAGCTTTCCAAGGCCGACCTGCAGAACATCTTCAAGCGCTTCTACCGTCTGGACAAAGCCCGCACCGAACGCCAAAGCTATGGTCTTGGCCTCTCGATCGCCGAGGCCATCGTCCGCGAGCACCACGGCCGTATCTGGGCCGACTGGAAGGACGGACGCATCACCTTCTCGGTTCGTCTGCCCCTGTAATTTTCAATATACCTTCAAAGCCGACCTGCAGCCAAG
>JAFQKM010000078.1 GCA_017396925.1 Clostridia bacterium | reverse complement strand
CGAGTCCAGATGCCAGCGGACATTGTTGCTTTCAGAGGGCAGCCGGATATCGGAATGGATGGTGTAGTAATCGTAGAAATCGGCCAGACGGTAGACCTTGGAACATTTTTCATTCTTGCCCATTTCGGCGGCCAGCGCAGCGGCAGGTTTGAGCATATGCATGCCCTCTTCCTCTTCAAAATCGATCGATCCGGAGGAGGACATGCCAACACCCGAAAAGCTGCTCAGCTGGAAATAACCCGATTCGCCGGTGGAGTGGCCGCGCGCTTCGGTATAGAAGAAGTCGATGTCGGTCTCGCCGCCGACGGTGTGGAAGATATCCCAGTAGAGATGGTTGTCCATGGTGGCGCGCATGGAAGTCGATGCGCCGATGGCGGCGGTCGGGTCGCCGTAAAGGGTCTCGGCCACCACCGATACATCATCGGCGCCGGCGGCCAGAACGGCCTGACTGCCGATCATTAGCAGGACAGACAGGGTCAGCAGAAGGCTGACGGCATAAAACAGCTTTTTCATCGGATCACTCCTTTCGGTCCAGCTTCTCCAGCGCGTCAAGGACGCGGTCACTTCGGTATGCATAGGTCTGCTTGATATAGTCAGTGAGGGAGAGGTTCTGCTCGTCCAGTTCATCGGTCGTTACATCGGCAGCAACAGTGCGGTCTTTGAGGATGACGGCACGGGTGACGAAGTGCTCGACCTCTTCGATCAGATGGGTCGAGAGCAGGATGGTCTCGTTGGGTTCGAGGATGCCCAGCAGGACCTTGTAGAAGTCCTCGCGGTTGAAAATGTCGTTGCCGGCAAAGGGTTCGTCCATAAGAATATAGTCGGCGCCCTGGCAGAGGGCCAGAATGACCTCGAACTGATTCTTCTGGCCGGTCGACATGGCGCGCAATGCGCGGTCGTAGGGCAGCGAGAAGAAGTCCATCAGGGCATGGAAACGCTTGTCGTTCCACTTGGGGAAGTGCAGGGCATAGAAGTCGCGGTGTTCCCGGGCGTTGAGGGCGGGGAAGAAGGAATGCTCGCTGGTGGCAAAGGAGATGCGGGCGATGTTTTTGGGGCCGATCTCTTCGCCGTCCAGATAGATGCCGCCCTCATAGCGCAGCAGCTTCAGAATGCACTTCATCAGGGTGGTCTTGCCGGCGCCGTTGCCGCCAAAGAGGCCGATGATCTCGCCGGGGCCGAGGGTCAGATGGACATTCTCCAGCGCCGGACGGCCGTTGTAGGTTTTTCTCAGATTTTTAATTTCCAGCATCAGAAGATACCTCCGGTCAGTTCGTTGATAAGGAAGCGGAGCTGCCCGGGTGTGATGCACTGGGGCGGCACCAGCCACATGTAAAAGGCGTAATAGACAGCCATCAGCGTCATGGCCAGCAGAATGGCCACAAGGGCTGCGGCGATGGGCACGGTCAGGCAGCGGATGTGCAGCTCGCGGCGCCTGGGCAGGCGGCGCATGGTATAGATGCTCATGCTGTCCTGCCGGTGGTGCAGGTAGAATAGGACGGCCATGGCGATACAGCCGAGGAGAATGGCGCCGAAGAGCACAAACCAATGGGAAACGAGGATCTCAAACATGGGCATCATCATGCCCTCGTAAAGGATCTTTTTGTCTCCCTCTCTGTAAAAAAGGTTGTTGTACTGCCCGAGGATGGAGAGGGGGGCAGCCAGCGTAAAGCCTGCGGCGATGGCATAGGCGGTGCACAGCTGATGGAAGGTGGTGCGGGCCTCGATGCCGAGGGGCAGGAAACGGGCCAGCTTCTTATAAAAGGAATCAAGCTTCATCGGTATCCCTCCGTGTGTGCCGCAGGCAGATGGCGGTCATCCATACGGCATAGATCATTGTTAAAACATCCATGGCGGTGTTGCCCATCGAACGGATGAATACAAAGGCGGTCAGGGCGATCAGCAGCAGCGCATCCCATCCGCGGCGGCCGCGGCTCTGATGGAAGGAAAAGAAGCTGCAGCTCAGGCCGAGGCAGGGGAGCAATACGGCATTGCGGATCTGGCGGGCCACGTCGTGCAGAGGCAGCAGGCTGTGCAGCAGGTCACTGCGGTAGGTGGCAAGGAAAAATCCGTTGGCGCCAAGACCCTCACCGAAGGGGGATGCGGCATAGACGCGATAGAGCACCCAGAACATGCCGGCCTGCCATGCCATCAGCAGCAGATAGCACAGGCTGTAGTAGACCGCCCAGGACAGATGGATCTGCCCCTCGGGGATCGACAGCCGGCGCAGGGTATAGCGCAGCTTGCCGCCCTTCTGCTCGCACCCGGTAAAGAGAAAGAGGGCCGAAAAGAGGAAAAAGAGGGCACAGAGGATGTGTTCCAGATGGGCATTTTCAATAATGGCTTCAAAGGCCGGGATGGGTTCAAGGTCGGCAAACTCGGTCATCACCGAGGGCTGTGCTGCCTTCATGGCCCGATGGAACAGGAAGTATTCGATGCCGGTGGCCGCGGTCAGCAGTGCGGCGATATGCCTGAAGGTGGGGGTCACCGCCAGCATCAGGGCAGATAGGCGTTGGTTTTTCATAGGTTCTCCTCCCATAGGGTTTCCAGGATGGATATGGCTTCTTCTTTGGTGGCGCCCATCTGCTGCATGGCCTGTACAACGGCTTTAACATGGGTGCCCAGCAGATCGGCGCGAATGGCGGCTTTTTTTGCATCATCCACCGTAACGCAGCTTTTGGCGCCGGGCGTCGAGGCAATGAGATGTTCCTCCTCCAGCAGCTTATAGGACTTCTGCACCGTATTGGGGTTGACCCCCAGCAGGGCCGAAAGCACACGGCGAGAGGGCATTTCATCGCCGTCCCGGATCTGGCCGGCGGCGATTCCCTGCTTGATATAGAGGATGATCTGCTGATAGATGGGGCTTTGGTCATTGGGGATGAAGTGCTCAAAAGAGATCATACAGGGCGCTTCCTCCTTCTTTGTTGGATTTGTTCATGAACATAAACTGTATTACTCGAGTGGTACGGTTTAACTGTATTATACCAGTGATACAGTTCGCTGTCAAGGGGATAGAAAAAGGCCCCGTCTGCAGAAGTGCAGACGAGGCCCAAACAGGGGGAGAGAAATGGGTAAGTGTGATTTATAAAAGATGGCGGAAGGGCCGCTCAAAGAGGCGCAGCAGGCCGATCATACGGTCGCGTGCAGGGGAGATGTCCAATAGCATGGGATCGCCGGCCGGCGTGGCCTTCGTTTCGACGGCTTCCATAAAGGTCTTGAGCTGTCGGGCCAGTTCCGGACTGTCGATGGCCAGCATCAGTTCGCTGTCGATATAGGCGCTGCGCATATCAAAGTTGAAGGAGCCGACAACAGCCAGCCGTTCGTCGATGCAGATGGCCTTGGTATGGCTGGAGCGGCTGCCGTGGTATTCGAGAATATCGGCACCGGTATCCAGCAGATTCTGCTTGTCGTTGAGATAGACGGCTGCACCAAAGAGATTGGCCGAGGTGCAGGGGCTGTTGAGGGTGATGCGCAGAGCGGTATTTTGAGCGATGCGGGCCAGATCCTGCTTCATTGCGCGGCTGCAGATCAGATACGGCGTATGCACCAGCACTTCTTCCTCTGCGTTCTCCATCAGATCACATAGGGCCTGCCAGACAATGGAGGCTTTGGGTTTTGGTTCAATGGAAGAAGCGATCAGGGTGATCTGATTGCAGGGTGCTGTGCGGCTTGCATAATCAAAGGCAGGCAAATCTTCAGACAGCATGGCAGCATGGGTACGAAGCTGGTTAAAACAGCTTTCGATGATTTTCGGATCGGTCTCGGCAGGCAGGGACAGGGTATCCTTACGGGCGAGAACGGCCTGATAGCGTGCCGTCAGCTGCTCGATGACCGCACCGCCGCCGGTGACCAATACGTCCAGATCGATATTATGGATCCTGGCGGGGTAATCACCCAGGAAATAATCGTGGCAGTTGCGGCCGCCCAGAAGCAGAGTTTCACCGTCGCAGATCAGATATTTTTCATGCATACGGGCCATGGCTTTGCCGGGACGCAATACATTTCCGGG
>JAFQKM010000014.1 GCA_017396925.1 Clostridia bacterium | reverse complement strand
GACCGCCGCGAACAGCACCTGCGCGTTACACAGAAGTTTCTGGACTTCTATGCCATCAATGAAGAATATATTTCGGTTATTTCGGCCCGTATTGCCGAGCGCTTTTCAGAAGCCGAGACCGAAAAGTTTGCCGCCCTGCTGACCACCATTTCGGGTGAACTCATGCCCGAAACCGCCCCTATGATGGGGGATAAAGGCAGCAAATAAAGAGAAAAGCACCCCATCATTATAAGAGAGGTAATTTACATATGAGCGTACGCATCATCACCGATTCCACATCGGATATCACACCCAAGGAGGCCTACGAGCTGGGCATCAGCATTGCGCCTCTGAAGGTTATTTTCGGAGAGACCGAATACCGCGATAACATCGACATCACCAACGAAGAGTTCTACGAAAAGCTGGCAGCCTCCAAGGATCTGCCCACCACTACCCAGCCTGCCGTTTCCGACTATATTTCCCTGTATGAGAGTGCAAAGGAAGACGAGATCGTTGTCATCACCATTTCCTCCAAGCTGTCGGGCACCATGCAGAGTGCCACCATCGCAGCCGAGAGCGTACCCGGAAAGAAGATCTATATCGTCGATTCCGAGACGGCAACTCTGTCGCTGAACATTCTGGTCCGCCGCGCCATTCAGCTGCGCGATCAGGGCCTGTCGGGCATCGAGATCGCCGTCAAGCTGGACGAGGAAAAGAAGGATATCGTTCTGCTGGCTTCAGTCGATACCCTGTCCTATCTGCAGAAGGGCGGCCGTGTGTCCAAGACAGCAGCCATTGCCGGCGGCCTGCTGGGCATCAAGCCGATCATCACCATCCGTGACGGCGCCATCGAGGTCATCGGCAAGGAGCGCGGCAACGCCAAAGCCTATAAGTTTATCCGCGACACCGGTCTGGGCCTCGGCACGCCCGATTTCGAGCGCCCCTGCGCCCTGGGCTTTACCGCCAAGGATGCCAATATGGAAGTCCTGCGCGAGGTCATGGGCAAGGAGTTCTGCTATGACGGTATGGCGGTCGACTCGATCGGTGCGGCCATTGGCACCCATGTCGGCCCCAATGCGGCAGCCATCACCTATTTCAGAAAGAGATAAGTTTTTCACACAGGCGGCACAGGCAGCTGTGCCGCCATTTTCAGCGATGAAATTATTTCTAAAAAATGAATTTTTAGAATAGCTAAATATTTTTGTTGACTTCAACCCTTTCGTAAGGCATAATATAAACAAAGTCGTTTAGAAATTGTTTATAATTCTAACGCAAATCTAAACAATGCAAACGAGGTTTAAAATTATGTCTGTTAAGATCATCACCGATTCCACATCGGATCTCCTGCTTGAAGAAGCATATAAGATGGGCGTTGGCGTCGTGCCCCTCAAGGTCATCATCGGCGACGAAGAATACCGCGATGGCATCGACATCACCAAAGAGGAGTTCTTCGCCAAGCTGCCCACGCTGAAGAAGCTGCCCACCACCACACAGCCCAGTCCCGACGACTTTGCACAGCTTTATGAAGCGGCACAGGCCGACGAGCTGGTCGTTATCACTGTCGGCAGTGGTATTTCGGGAACATTCCAGAGCGCCACCATTGCTGCCGAAGGTGTGACGGGGAAGAAGATCTATCTGGTTGACTCGCTGCAGGCTTCGGTCGGCCTTGGCATTCTGGTGCGCCGTGCCGTCGAGCTGCGCGACCAGGGTCTGTCCGGCGCCGAGATCGCGGCAAAGCTGGACGAGGAAAAGCATGATATCGTTCTGCTGGCCGTTATCAACAACATCACCAAT
>JAFQKM010000077.1 GCA_017396925.1 Clostridia bacterium | reverse complement strand
GATGGCCGTTGCGGACGACATAGGCCTTTTCGGCATTGGCGGCAATGTCGATGGCGCCGGTGATGACGATGACGGCGCCTGTCTTTTCAGCCAGCGCCTTGGCCCATGCGATGACCTGATCGAGGTTCTCATCGGTGACCTTATCGGCATCGTTGGCGTCGACGCCCCTTGTGGTGGACGAACCGAGGGCAAGGGTCTTGATCTCGGAAATATTGCCGCGGACGACGGTGGGCTGCACCTCTTCGAGGATGCGTACGGCCGTATCGGTGCGCAGTTTGGTCGCGCCGGCGCCGACGGGATCGAGCAGCACGGGATGGCCCAGCGCCTTCGCGGCCTTACCGGCCTCCAGCATGGCCGGAATGGTGCGGCTGTTGAGGGTGCCGATGTTGATGTCGAGGCCGCTGCAGATGGCCGTCATCTCGGCGGCTTCGGCTGGCTCGTCGGCCATGATGGGGCTGCCGCCCGACGCCAGCAGGATGTTGGCACAGTCGTTGACCGTGACATAGTTGGTGATGCAGTGGACAAGGGGGGTGCTTTCGTGCAGCTTGGTGCAAAGATCGAACTTCATGGTGATTTTCTCCTTTCATTTCACCGGTTTCTTTGCCCGCCGCTGCTTTTCGGCATAAAAAAACGGGACAAGCCATAGGGCTTATCCCGGGTATGCTTTTCAACTGCAAAAATAAATATTCTGGTCCGTTGCAAAAGCAGTGCTCCGCTTCCTTCGCCGGTATGATCCGTATCAGGTTCGAAGGGTCGAGAATCTGATTCTCCTCTCAGCCTGTCACACAGGCTCCCCCGGGCAATCTTGTTTGGTTGTTCTTTTCTGTAATACCACGGTTTCGTCCGTTTGTCAAGCCTCCCGCATGATCAGCAGGCGGCCGTTTTCCACCGATAGGGTGACCGGTGCTTCATTGACAAATTCGTTGCTGACCCCGATGGGAAAGGCGCCCGACAGGGTATAGCGGTCGAGGGCGTACTTGGCATTTTCAATGGTGACCCCCTGTGCATCCCCCTCGGGTGCAAAGACCGAGAAAAAGGCGCCCGGGCGGCCGGTGAAGGAGATCGAAGTATTCTCGATATGGGTGATGATCCAGCCGTCGCCGCGCAGCTCTCCCCTTGCGCCGTGGGCCGTCAGCCAGCCCAACACCTGAAAATTGGCATAGGCATGGTCGGGCCGTCCGCCCATACAGCCATAGAGGATAAAGCTGCGGAAGCCCAGCTCGAGCCCCTTGCGCAGGGCAGCCATAATGTCGGTATCGTCCTTTTCGGCCGGCAGACGGACCACCGGGCAGGCGGCTTCGGGCACATAGCCCAGCGAGTCAAAGTCACCGATGATCAGGTCGGGACGGATATCCCCCAAATGGGCATAGCCGCCGTCGCAGACCACCACGAAGGCCCCGTCGGGAACGATCATGGGACCGGGCTGCCGCGCACCGATGACCACGCAGATTCTGTTTGTATCTTCAGGCATACATCATGCCTCCTTTGCTTCTGTTGCCGTTATTATAGCAAATCCCGGCCCGTTTGAGAAGCCGATACAAAAAATCCCCTCTGCCCGAAGACAGAGGGGATCGGTGGTTTTAGAATACGGCCACGCACAGCAGGCGGGTGATCAGCGCAAAGATCCATGCCACGCCGCACTGGAGCAATACAACGCCGCCGGCCCACTTGCCGCCCAGCTCCTGACGGACCGAAGCGATGGCTGCGGCACAGGGGGTATAGAGCAGGCAGAAGACCAGCAGAGCGGCTGCCGCTGCGGGGTCAATGGCGGCCAGCAGGGCGTCGACCGAACCGAAGAGGACCTCGATGGTCGAAACAACGCTCTCCTTGGCCAGGAAACCGGTGATCAGGCCGGTGGAAATGCGCCAGTCGCCAAAGCCCAGAGGGGCAAAGACGGGGGCGATCAGGCCGGCCACCAGGGCCAGAATGCTGTTGTGCGAATCCTCGACCATGGCAAAGTTGGTGCCGAAGGTCTGCAGGAACCAGATGACGATGGTCGAGAAGAAGATGATGGTAAAGGCACGCTGCAGGAAGTCCTTGGCCTTTTCCCACAGAAGCTGGGCGACATTCTTGGCGCCCGGCATACGGTAGTTGGGCAGCTCCATAACGAAAGGAACGGCCTCGCCGCTGAACATGGTGTTCTTAAAGACCAGCGCTACCAGAATACCGACGGCAATGCCCAGGAAGTAGAGGCCGACCATGATCAGGCCGCTGTAGTTGGGGAAGAAGGCGTCGCACAGGAATCCGTAGATGGGCAGCTTGGCCGAGCAGCTCATGAAGGGGGTGAGCATGATGGTCATCTTGCGGTCGCGGTCGGAGGGCAGGGTACGGCTGGCCATAACGCCGGGGACGGTGCAGCCGAAGCCGATCAGCATGGGGACGATCGAACGGCCCGACAGACCGATCTTGCGCAGCAGCTTATCCATGACAAAGGCAACGCGGGCCATATAGCCGGTGTCTTCCAGCAGCGACAGGAAGAAGAAGAGGACAACGATGACCGGCAGGAAGGACAGAACGCTGCCGACGCCGCCGAAGATACCATCGATGACGAGGGAATGGATGGGTGCGCTGACATTCCATGCCGTCATGGCGCCGTCGACGATATTTGTCAGACCCTCGATGGCCATTTCCATGCCGGTCTGCAGCCATGCGCCGAAGACATTGAAGGTCAGATAAAAGACCAGACCCATGATGCCGATAAAGGCGGGGATGGCGGTATACTTGCCGGTGAGGAAGGTATCGATCTTACGGCTGCGGGCATGCTCGCGGCTCTCCTGGGGCTTGACGACCGTTTTGTCGACCAGCTTTTCAATAAAGGCAAAGCGCATATCGGCGATGGCGGCCGCACGGTCGAGGCCGCGCTCTTCCTCCATCTGGACGATGATGTGCTCGAGCATTTCCTTTTCGTTCTGCGAGAGGTTCAGGGCCTCGAGGATGGCGTCGTCGCCCTCCACCAGCTTGGTGGCGGCAAAGCGGCGGGGCAGGCCGGCTTCGGCAGCATGGTCTTCGATCAGATGCATGACGCCGTGGAGGCAGCGGTGAACGGCGCCGCCGTTGGCATCCTTATCGCAGAAGTCGGTACGGCCGGGGCGCTCCTGATACTTGGCCACATGGACGGCGTGGCGGATCAGCTCGTCGACGCCCTCGTTGCGCAGGGCCGAGATGGGAACGACGGGAATGCCCAGCATCTCTTCCATCTTATTGACCAGGATCGAACCGCCGTTGCCCCTGAGCTCGTCCATCATGTTGAGGGCCAGTACCATGGGCACATCCAGCTCCATCAGCTGCATGGTCAGGTAAAGGTTGCGCTCGATGTTGGTGGCGTCGACGATGTTGATGATGCCGCAGGGCTTCTCGTCGAGGATAAACTGACGGCTGACGATCTCTTCGCTGCTGTAGGGCGACATCGAATAGATGCCGGGCAGGTCGGTGATCTCCGAGCCGGGATAGCCGCGGACCTGACCGCTCTTGCGGTCGACCGTGACGCCGGGGAAGTTGCCGACGTGCTGGTTGGCGCCGGTCAGCTGATTAAAGAGGGTGGTCTTGCCGCAGTTCTGGTTGCCGGCCAGCGCAAAGGTCAGAGGTGTGCCCTCGGGCAGAGGATTCTCGTCGGCCTTGACGTGATATTTGCCGTCTTCGCCAAGACCGGGATGGGCAGGATCCTGCTTGCCGGCAGCGGCGCTGGGCTTATAGCCCTTGTTTTCGGAAGGGGTGATGCCGATCTTTTCGGCGTCGGCCACGCGCAGGGTCAGCTCGTAGCCGTGGATGCGCAGCTCCATGGGGTCGCCCATGGGGGCGTATTTGATCAGGGTGACTTCGGCGCCGGGAATGACGCCCATATCGAGGAAGTGCTGACGCAGCGCGCCTTCGCCGCCGACCGAGGTGACGATGCCCGAAGCGCCCAGTTCCAGATCCCGGAGGGTCATGGTCTTGACAGTGCTCATAGCAGATGTCCTTTCTTCTATCTCTCAGTTTACTTTCGCTAACTACGGTTAGTGTATGCTAACATTTCTATAGTTAGTATAAGCTAACTTTTCTGCCCTGTCAAGAAAAAGTTTGGAAAATCTCCCCTGCTGCCGCCCAAACAGAAAACCCCCTCTGCGCCCGATCACGCAGAGGGGGTTTGCAATATGCGGAAAGAAAAAACTTACTTCTTGCCGAACTTGGTCAGGCTGACGACCAGCGCCGAGCAGCCGATCAGGCCGACGACATTGGGCAGGACCATCAGCTGGTTGAACATATCCGACAGCTCCCATACCAGGTCGCTCTTGGCGGCGGTGCCAAGGAAGATAAAGACCAGCGAGATCAGCGTATAGACCTTTGCACCCTTTTCGCCAAACAGATACTCGGCATTGGTCTTGCCGAACATATTCCAGCCGAGGATGGTGGAGAAGGCGAAGAAGAAGAGGGCAACAGCAACGAAAGCCGAGCCCAGCTGTGCGCCGAATACGGTGCCGAAGGCGGTCTGTGCCAGATTGGTCTTGGTCACAACACTCTCAAGGGCGGGGGTATAGCCGCCGGCCAGAATGCCGTCGGGGGCATAGAGGGTGCAGATGATGATCAGTGCATTGATGCTCAGGATAACGAAGGTATCGAGGAAAACGCCGATCATGGCAACACAACCCTGCTCATGGGGATGCTTGACGTTGGCCAGCGTATGGGCATGGGGAGTCGAACCCATACCGGCTTCATTGGAGAAGAGGCCGCGCTTGGCACCCTGGCTGACAGCCGTCTTGATGGCTGCGCCGAAGGCACCACCGATGATGGCCTGGGGCTGGAAGGCATACTTGAAGATCATGCCGACGGTGGCAGGCAGATACTTGATGCGGACGATCAGAACGATGGCACCGCACAGCAGGAATGCAGCAGCCATCAGAGGAACCAGCTTTTCGGTAACCGAAGCCAGACGTTGGACACCGCCCATGAAGATGAAGGCACAGATGATGACCAGTACGATGCCGATGGTCCAGCCGGGGACACCGAAGGCGGTCTGGAAGGTCGAACCGATCGAGTTGGACTGAACCATGCAGCCGAAGAAGCCCATGGCCAAAATGACGGCGATGGCGAAGAAGCCGGCCAGCAGCTTGCCAACCTTGCCCTTGAAGGCCTCACGGATGTAGTAGACCGGGCCGCCGAGGATGTCGCCGTCCTCGGTGGTGACGCGGGTCTTCTGGGCCAGAACGGCCTCGGCATAGATGGTGGCCATGCCGAAGAATGCAATGACCCACATCCAGAAGATGGCACCGGGGCCGCCGGTGAGGATCGCGCCCGAAGCGCCGACGATGTTGCCGGTGCCGACCTGGGCGGCGATCGAGGTGGCCAGCGCCTGGAAGGAGCTCATGCCGCTCTCCTGCTTGGCGCCGTTGAGGCTCAGGTTGCCAAATACCAGATTCCAGCCCTCTTTAAAGCAGCGGATCTGGACGAACTTGGTGCGGAAGGAAAAGTAAAGGCCGACACCGATCAGCAGGAAGATCAGAACGTAGTCGGAAAGATACGTGTTGATCGTCTTGACTGCGGGCAGCAGTGCGTTGGTCAGGGATTCCATAAATATTCTCCTGTATTATAATTTTTTCACCCGGTTTATTTCTCTTTCCAATAAATAAATGACAGGCTATAAAAGTATATCGAAAATGCATAAAATGTCAATAGATTTTTCGTATTTTTAGATTATTCGCACGCTTTTCACGGTTTTCTTTTGTATTTTATAACCATTTGCATAATCGCAGCCTTTCTTTTCAAGCTTCTCTATTTCTCGTAAAGAAATCGTTAAGACGGCGCACAGTCGATATGCATAACGGCGTCCTCTTGCGGCAGGCAGGCCTGCTGCCCTCTTGCCCATTCGGGCAAAACATGATACACTTTATTTGATTGAGTATGTATTTTGAGCACCGAAGAAAGGAAACGTCCTATGGCAGTCTTTCCCCTCTTTGGCAGCTTGCCTGTTTTTGAATCGGAGGATACCCTGCCGGGCGACCTCCACACCCTCTGGCGCATGGCCAGCCACTATAACCATGCCTTTGAAAACCCCGAATACGATCCCAAAAAGGCCGTCATCATCCTGCGCCGCCTGATCGCGCTCGACACCGACGGTAAAATCATGGAGGCCTGCGAGGCATTGGGCCGCCTGTATCTTAAGGGTGAGGGCTGCACCGCCGACCCCGAACAGGGCAAGCGCCTGCTTTACGCCTTCTATCGCCATGCCATCCTGCACGAAGAGCGCCTGTATATCCTCGGCGAGATGCTGACCGAATGCTATCGGCTGGGCATCGAAGACTATCCCCTGCTGCTGGGCGCCGCCTATGCGCGCATCCTGCAGGACAAACAGGATCCCAAGGCTGATCCCATCGGCCTCTGCCTCTACTGGCACCTGCTTCGCCTGTGTACCCACCAGCTGGAACGCCGCGTCCGCCTGCTGGATGACCCCGCCGACTTCTTCACCTGGATGGCCGACAAGCACGATTCGGCCGACGCCCGCTATCATCTGGGCAATCTGGGGGATCCGGCCATGCTGGGGGCTGCGGCCCACGGCGGCTGCATTCTGGCCATCGACCGCATGATCGGCCCCGAGTTCCGCAACCACAAGCCGGTGGGCCTCAATAAGGCCGACATCTGGAAGGAAGCGCGCGCCGCCCGGTTCCTGCGCATGAAGGAGAACTATGGCAATTTCGGCCCTGCCGACTACGATACCTCCACCTATCACGCCTTCAAGAGCGGCATTACCCTCTGCCGCAAGGCCGACGCCGAGATGGAACAGCGCCATCTGCCCGGCCTGCCGCCCGAATCGCGAAAGATCTCGGGCATGAACTGGCGCGAGCACAAGACGGCGCCCATCGAGGTCATGCAGCAGCGCTTCGCCCGTCTGAAAGAGATCGAGGCCGAATACCATCATCCCATGACATGGATGACCATGGGCACCTATGCGGCCTATCCTTACTATGGCGGCGTGCCCGAAGACGAGTTTCTGCCCTATCTGATCAGGGCGGCCGAGCATGGCATCACGCTGGCCATCGTCTATCTGGGCCTGCACTATTACGATCACAAAAAGGATTATGAAAAGGCCCTGCCCTGGCTGCGCATCGCCTCTCTTCGCGGCTTCAGCAGCGAGGTGCAGCTGTCCTGCGCCCTCAGTATCCTTTCCCTGCCCAACCGCAGCCCCGACGAGCTCCGCGAAGCCGGCCGGTGGCTTCGTCTGGCCCGCGACAACGGCAACCCCCGCGCTGTCGAGTTCCTCGCACGCCTGCACAAAAAATAATCTGTAAAACAAAAAACCAGCCTCTCCGTGATGGAAAGGCTGGTTTTTTCTATCTTCGGGCTTCTTTTCGAATAAAGGGTGCCTGCACGGCCTCGTCGATCAGTGCAGCATAAAGCGTCGGCCTGCGGAAGGCATTGCCGTGGACCTCCCTGCGGCGATAGTCGCGGATCATGTCCATGTCAAAGGACGCCATATAAACGCCCTCTTCCCCGCCGGCTTCAACAATGCAGGTGTCCCGCGAGCCGGGCAGATCGGGCACATAGGCCACACCGTCGTAGGCCGCCGAATGGCCGTTGCAGTCGGGATGGCCGGCCGGATAGTTGCAGGTGGCAATGCCGGTCATATTCTCATAGGCACGGCCGCGCAGCTGGCTCAGGCGGTTGATCTCCAGCGGGCAGGCATTGGGGGCAACGATGATCTCGGCCCCCTGCAGCATGAGGATACGTGCGCTCTCGGGGAACTCGCGGTCATAACAGATCATGGCGCCCAGCCGGATGGGCCCCTTCCGGGTATCCAGCTCGGCGGTGTAAAAGCCGTCGCCCGGCGTCAGGCGGCATTCGTCGCCAAAGTCGCAGGTATGCACCTTGGCATAGGTCAGCACGCGGCGGCCATGCCGATCGAAGACCACCAGCGTATTTCGCGGCAGGGGATCCCACCGCTCCAGCAGCGTGATGCCAATGGCCATATCCAGTTCTTTTGCCAGTGCCCCGAAGGCCGCGACAAAGGGATGGTCGGCCGGGATGGCAAGGGCGTGAAGGGCGTCCATGTCCTCCGGGATGGTATAGCCGCAGCTCCACATTTCGGGAAAGAGGGCCATATCGGCCCCCATGGCTTTGGCGCTGCGGCAGGCATCGAGGCCCTTCTGCAGGTTGTATTCCAGGTCGATGCCGCTGTCCAGCTGCAGCAGGGCAAGATTGAAGTCAGGCATAGGCTCCCCCTTAAATGGTGGCGTAGAAATGAACGATGTTCATGTCCTCGATCTGTTTGCTGCCATGCTGGCCGGTGCCGCCCATTACGGGATGCTGGCCGTGGTCGGGCGAATAGGTCAGCAGGATCTTATGCTGCCCGCGACAGTTCTCCAGCGCCCCGGCGATGCGGTGGAAGCCCTCGGCCTCCAGCGAAACGGCATTGAGTGCCTGCTTGGACTCGGGTCCAAAGGCATGGGCGGCGTCATCGTAGTCGAAGGTATGGATGGAAATGACGTCGTAGCTATCGGCGGCGATCAGCTCGAGGGCCTTGTCGACGATCTCGACATTGTTGGGCAGCTCGAAATAATCGAGATCGCGGCCGGCAAAGATGTGCAGGAAGGTCGAGTCGGTCTGGGCGATGATGCAGACCTTTTTGCCCTCGGCGATCCAGCGGTCAAAAAGGGTCTCACAGGTCAGCTGGGGGCGCTCGTAGGTGCGAATGCCGTGGCCTTCGGGATCCATGCCGGTGTACATGGTGGCATGGGCCACCGGCGTCACCGATTCGACCGTGCTGACAAAAGGCACCGTCATACTGCTGTGCAGATAGACGGGGGCCAGCAGATGGGTATATTTCTGCCAGATGTGCATGCCCACGGCGTCGGCATGATAGAGCACCACGCGGTCGGCCCTGCCGCCCAGACGGGCCTTGAGGATCTCCAATACCCAGGGGATGGGCTCGGCATAGGGTTCGGGCAGCGCCATGCCCATGCAGTCGGCCACGATACCGGCGAAATGCTTGAGTCCGTATTTGTTGTAATGGTCAGCCATGATGGGGCCTCCTTTGGTTTCATTGGCTTTATCATAGCAAAGTTTTCATGGGGATGCAAGATGGCGGCTCTACCGCGTCATCCACCAGAGGCCCAGTAGGGCGGCGATGCCTTCGGTGGCCGGGAAGGCCAGATTGAGTGCCGTCAGGCCATCGGGGCCGAGGCCGTTGGCAATAAAGAATGTATCGGCCAGAATATAACAGGAAACGCCCAGCGTACCCAATACACTGAGGGTGACATAATTTAAAAACTTCCGATAGCCGGTCTGTGCCTGCATCTGAAAACCTCCATATAAACAAAAAAGACGCCCCTTTCCATCTTCTGTGGCCTAACGATGGAAAGCCGAGCGCCGTAGTCTCCCTACCCGGCGGCAGAGATGCGGTAAGCAAATTGTCTTTTGTTATTATATCGGGATTTCTCTGCAAATGCAAGGCCTCTTCCCTTGTGCCTGCAGTCCTTCTTCCGGCAGCCCGAAAAAACCACCCTGTTTTCGTCTTCGTATTGGTCTTCTTCTTTGTATTTGTCTTTTTCTTTGTTTTCTTTTTTGTTTTCTTCTTTGTTTTCTTCTTTGTCTTCTTCTTGGCTTTTTTGGCTTTCCACAATAACCAGGAATAACCCATTGGCTTTCTTTGCCTCCCGATTCCTGCAGG
>JAFQKM010000076.1 GCA_017396925.1 Clostridia bacterium | reverse complement strand
TCGGTGGTGGCCGAGACCCTTTACGGCGACCCGACCGCCGCCATCGGCGCATCGACTTCCATGCGCGCCACCATGGACAACCATCTCTACTGGGATATCTTCCACACCGTCGGCGGCGATACCGACATCGACTTCTTCTATACCGAAGAGCGCGGCCACTCCACCGGCGAATCGGGGTATTTCCAGCTAAGCAGCTTTTCGGGTGTTGGCATGACCTCCTCCGGATCGATCGATTTTGAAGAGGAAGAGGGCATGCATATGTTCAAACCTGCCGCTGCGCTGGCCGCCGAAATGGGCAAGAATGAAAAATGTTCCAAGGTCTACCGTCTGGCTGATTTCTACGATTACTACACCATCCATTCCGATATCCGTCTGCCCTCTGAAAGCAACAATGTCCGCTGGCATCTGGACTCGGAAGAGGAACAGGCTTTCCTCAATGATTATTTCAAGTTCCCCGTCCATCCCGATCATGCGGTGGCCGTCAACGTCGAGACCAATGCCATGGGCGACGCCTGTGACGTCAATATGCAGACGGTCGGCGAGACCGACTTCCAGTTGGGCACCTACAGCACCTATACCGACCACGGCTTTTATTTCACCTTCTCGATCTATAACGGCCTGACGCCCCTCGACACCAGCCACATCAAGGACGGCTACGGCATCTACATCACACCGCTGGCCCCCAACAGTGCCGGTGTGCTGCGGACCCCCGAGGGCCGTGACCCCATCGAACTGGCCATCCCCCTGTCCACCGACATTGACGTTTCGGGCATCGACGTCCACCCCGACCAGACCGAGCTTTACCTGCTCTATGGCAAGGACGGCATGCAGTATCTCGATGTTTATGCCCTGCCTTCCATGGAAAAGCTGCAGACCATCGAGCTGCCCCAGCATCACATGGAGGGCGGCACGGTACACATGACCGACCTGATGACCGACGAGACCGGCGTCCTCTTAAACGGCGGCAGCTGCATGACCTTCCTCGCCCCCGATGCTTCGGGCGCGCTGGCTGTACAGACCATCGGCGATTACCTGACGGCGCTGAACGAATACGGCTCTTTCTACACATGGAACGGCCTTGACTACAGCTGGAACGGCGAGCGTCTGGCCATTGTCTACCCCATCAATTTCTATGAAAACTGCGATTATTATCTGCTGATCTTTGACGCCGCAGGATTGGCCTATACCGGTCGCATCGGCCTCGACCTCAACGACCGCGACAATGGCCGCGAACACGACCGTTATCATTATCAATACGACTACCGCATCCATTTCGACAGCCTCAACCCCTATGACGATGAAAACTATCTGAGCGTATCATGGTAACAAAAAACACCATCGGATTAAACCGATGGTGTTTTTTAATTGCGCTAATGCATTTATCAATCCGTTATTCGACGGACATGCGCCGACGAATAACACCGTAACCCGTCGCTGTTTCCCGCAGGAAACCGACGAAATCCGGCGCGCACGCCGGCACCTTTTGGGATGAAGAAACCAGCGAAGCGTTTCTTCACCCAGACCTTTTACCAGGCCTGAACGGCGCCTTCGCATCTCGGCTCGGTTGCACCCATCAATGTGCCCTTGCCGGTATTGAAGATGATCTGGCCGCGGCCGAAGGAGCCGGGGTTGAGATCGATGGAGATGTTGTGGCCGCGGGCCTTGAGGGCCTCGACCATGTATTCGGGGAATGCAGGCTCGAAGGAGACCTTCATGCCCTCGGTCCACTGCCATCTGGGTGCGTCGAGGCAGGCCTGGGGATTCATGCCCTTATCGATATAATCGAGCATGACCTGCATATGGCCCTGGGGCTGCATGAAGCCGCCCATGACGCCGAAGGGGCCGACGGCCTCGTTGCCCTTGGTGAGGAAGCCGGGGATGATGGTGTGATAGGGCTTCTTGCCGACGGCGGCACAGTTGGGATGATCGGGATTCAGGCTGAAGCCTTCGCCGCGGTTCTGCAGGCCGATGCCTGTGCCGGGAACGACAACGCCCGAGCCGAAGCCGCGGTAGTTGGACTGGATGAAGGAGATCATGTTGCCCTCGTTATCGGCAGCGCACATATAGACGGTGCCGGAGGCCTTAGGCTTGCCGCATTCGGGCAGGATGGCATGATCGCGGATCAGCTTGCTGCGGTCGAGGCCGTAAGCGGGAGACAGCAGATCGGCAACCGAGACTTCCATGTGTCTGGGGTCGGCGATATAGCGCTGGCCATCGGCAAAGGCCAGTTTGAGAGCCTCGATCTCGCGATGGAAGCTGGCGACGTCGCCTCTCGAAGGCTCGAAGTTCTTGAGGATATTGAGGGCCATCAGTGCAACGATGCCCTGGCCGTTGGGAGGCAGCTCCCATACATCATAGCCGCGGTAGTTGACGCAGACGGGATCGACCCACTCGGGCTGGTAGGCTTCCAGGTCTTCCTTGGTGATCCAGCCGCCGAACTTATCGGAATAAGCGGCGATCTGATCGGCCAGGTTGCCGCGATAGAAGCTCTCGGCATTGGTGTCGGCAATGTCCTGCAGGGTCTTGGCCTGGTCGGGATTGCGGTAGATCTCGCCAACTTCGGGCACACGGCCCTCGGGCATGAAGCAATCAAACCAGCTTGCACACTCGGGCGCATTCTCCAGCTGATCCTTGAGGCGGCCCGAGAAGAGCTTCATCATATCGTGCAAGCCCTGTGTGGCGGCCTGACCGTTGGCGGCATAGTTGATGGCGGGCGCCATGACCTCGCTCAGCGGCAGACGGCCGAAGCGCTGATTAACGGCAGCCCATGCGGCCGGTGCGCCAGGAACGGTGACGGGACCGAAGCCATAGACAGGCAGCTTGGTCTCCCAGCCCTTGGCCTTGGCAGCTTCCAGCGAGAAGCGGCGGCCCATGTAGCCGGAAGAATTGAGACCGTAGATCTTGCCCTTGTGCCAGATGATGGCGAAGGCATCGGCGCCGATGCCGTTGGACTGGGGCTCGAGGACGGTCAGGCAGGTGGCAGCAGCGATGGCGGCGTCAAAGGCGTTGCCGCCCTTGCGCATGACGTCTACGCCGGCCTGTGCAGCCAGATGGTGGGAGGTTGCGCACATGCCGTTGATGGCATATTTAACAAAACGCTTGGAGGGGAAAGGATAGGATCCAAACTCAAACATTGCGATTCTCCTTTATCATAAAAATTTAACCATCATAATTTTACACCATTTATGCCATGAACGCAATATGGTAAAGGAATGTCATTTTGTTCCAACGCCTTCTATAAATCCAGCATTTTTGATAGTTTTTATCTATATTTCATTCTGTTTATCGTCAATTCCTCACAATTATTTTATTAAGAAATCGTTAAATATCCCAAATTGCTTTTTTCCGTTGCCTCTTTTATACTTATACATAGGTAAGAAAGACACAAACTGAATTACGGTTCGGATGACGATCTCTTTAGAGACTGCTTTCCCATGCAGCAGCGCCGAAGGGGCAAAACTCTCAGGCAAAAGGACGGAGATCTGACGACACTCTGGAGAGCTATTAAATTAGCGCCGAAGAAGACATCATCTTTCAGGCAAAAGGACAGAGGCGCACTTCAATAAGCAAGTGCGTCTTTTTTGTTTGTTATTTTTTCTACTTTCGATCTGAACAAAAGAAAGGATGAGCCATAATGGAAAAGAAAACCCCGCTTTACGACCAGCATGTTGCCCTTGGAGGTAAGATTGTTCCCTTCGCAGGCTACCTGCTGCCCGTCGAGTATCCCACCGGCGTTATCGCCGAGCACAATGCCGTTCGCGAGGGTTGCGGCCTCTTTGATGTTTCCCACATGGCCGAGCTGCTGTTCGAGGGCCCCGGCGCCCTGGCCAGCCTCAACCACATCATCACCAATGATCTGACAGGCATGGCTGTCGGCCGCGTCCGCTACAGCGCCATGTGCAACGAAAACGGCGGCGTTGTTGATGATCTGATCGTTTACCGCGTAGCTGAAAATGCCTATCTGGCCGTTGTCAATGCTGCCAACCACGAAAAGGATGCCGCTCATATGCGCGCCAACCTGCTGCCCGATACTGTCATGACCGACCTCTCCGAGCAGACCGCACAGGTTGCTCTGCAGGGTCCCAAGGCCAAGGAAGTCCTGGCTTCCCTGATCCCTGCCGAACTGGCACCCAAGAAGTATTACACCTTCACACCGGGCAAAGTCAACGTCGGCGGCGTCGACTGCCTGATCTCCCGCACCGGCTACACCGGCTCCTTCGGCTATGAGCTCTACTGTGCTGCCGAAGACGGCGTCAAGCTGTGGAACCTGCTGCTGGAAGCCGGCAAGGAATACGGCCTGATCCCCTGCGGCCTGGGCGCACGCGACACCCTGCGTCTGGAAGCCGGCATGCCCCTTTACGGCCATGAAATGACCGACGACATCTCTCCCCTCGAAGCCGGCCTGGAATGGGCGGTCAAGATGGATAAGCCCGAGTTTATCGGCAAGCAAGCCCTGCTCGACAAGGGCACACCCGCACGCAAGCGCATCGGCCTCAAGGCCATCGGCCGCGGCATCATCCGCGAGCATCAGGAGGTCATGAAGGGCGACGTCCAGATCGGTATGACAACCTCCGGCACTTTCTGCCCCTATCTCAAGCAGTCCTGCGCCATGGCACTGGTCGAGAACGGCTCGGTCGAGCTGGGCGACCATGTCGATGTTATCGTCCGCGGCCGCAAGGTCGAGGCCGAAGTCACCGAGTATATGTTCTACAAGGCTTAAGGCCCATTCAAGACAAATCAAAAATCTCATATTCTGAAATTATTATTGGAGGAAATTATTATGAACACACCTGCTAACCTGAAGTATTCCAAGTCCCACGAGTGGGTCAAGATGACCGGTGAAAACACAGCCGAGATCGGCCTGACCGATTTCGCACAGGATTCCATGGGCGACATCGTCTTCGTCGAACTGCCCGAGGTTGGCGACGCTGTTACAGCCGGCGAGAGCTTCGGCAACCTGGAGTCTGTTAAGGCCGTTTCCGACGTCTTCTCCCCCGTCACAGGTGTTGTCACCGAGATCAACGAAGAGCTGCTGGACAACCCCGCTCTGATCAACGAGAGCTGCTATGACGCATGGATGATCCGCGTTGGCGAGATCACAGAGACCGAAAACCTGCTGACCGGCGACGAATACGACGCTTCCTGCCAGGAGGAGGCCTAACACCATGGGTGGCTACATCCCCAACTCTGCTGCGGCGCAGCAGGCCATGCTGGAAAGCCTTGGCCTGACTTCGGTACAGCAGCTGTTCGACTGCATCCCCAGTGAGATGCTGGTCGATCACCTCAACATCCCCGAGGGGATGAGCGAGCTGGAAGTCGGCGAAATGCTGACCGCCATGGCCGACAAGAACAAGCGCTTCTCCACCGTTTTCCGCGGTGCCGGCGCTTACAACCACTATATCCCCTCGATCGTCAAGGCAGTTACCTCCAAGAAGGAGTTCCTCACTGCCTATACCCCCTATCAGGCCGAAATCAGTCAGGGTGTTTTGCAGTCGATCTTCGAGTATCAGACCATGATCTGCCAGCTGACCGGCATGGATGTTTCCAACGCATCGGTCTATGACGGCGCCACCGCAGCAGCCGAAGCCGTTGTTATGTGCCAGGAACGCAAGCGCAGCTGTGCCGTTGTTTCGGGTGCACTCAACCCCCATTTCATCGAAGTCATCCAGACCTACTGCGGCAGCCGCGGTATTCCCGTTGAGATCCTGCCCGTACAGAACGGTCTGACCGATCCCGCAGCTCTGTCGGCCGCCCTCAAGGCCGACGACGCCTGCGTCCTCTTCCAGAACCCCAACTATTACGGTCTGCTGGAAAACTGCGATGCACTGACCGAAGCTGCCCATGCTGTGGGCGCCAAGGCGGTTGCCGTTGTCAATCCCATGACTTTGGGCATCCTCAAGACCCCCGGCGCTTACGGCGCCGATATCGCCGTCGGCGAAGGCCAGCCTCTGGGTATTCCCATGGCTTTCGGCGGCCCCTATCTGGGCTTTATGGCCGCAACACAGGCCATGATGCGTAAGCTGCCCGGCCGCATCGTCGGTCAGACTACCGACGCCAAGGGCAACCGTGCATTCGTCCTGACCCTGCAGGCCCGCGAGCAGCACATCCGCCGCGAAAAGGCCTCTTCCAGCGTCTGCTCCAACCAGGCCCTCTGCGCTCTGACCGCCGCCGTCTATCTGGCCTCCATGGGTCCCGACGGCCTAGCCGACTGCGCAAAGCAGTGCCTGAGCAACGCCCATTATGCCGCATCCGAGATCGCCAAGATCCCCGGCTTCGGCCTGCGCCACAATGCGCCTTTCTTCCACGAGTTTGTCACTGAATGCCCTATCTGCCCCCAGCTGCTCAACGAAAAGCTGGCCGAAAAGGGCATCCTTGGCGGCCTGCCTGTCGAGGGCGGCATCCTGTGGTGTGCAACCGAAATGAACAACAAGAACCAGATCGACCGCCTGGTCGAGATCCTGAAGGAGGTGGCTGCACAGTGAAGCTCCTGTTTGAAAGAAGCACCGTAGGACATAAGAGCGAGCTGCTGCCCTGCTGCTCGACCCCTGCATATGAGCTGCCCGCAGACCTCCTGCGTGCCGAAGCCCCTGCCCTGCCCCAGCTGGCCGAGATCGAAGTCGAGCGCCATTATACCGAGCTGGCCAAGCAGACCTTCGGCGTCAACGACGGCTTCTATCCTCTGGGTTCCTGCACCATGAAGTACAATCCCAGCATCAACGAGGATATGGCTGCACTGCCCGGCTTTACCAAGCTGCATCCCCTCCAGCCCGAGTCGACCGTTCAGGGCGCCCTTGAGGCTATGTATACAGCCACCGAGCTGCTGCAGGAGATCACCGGCATGGACGCCATGACGCTCCAGCCTTCGGCCGGTGCCCACGGTGAATATACCGGTCTGCTGCTGATCCGCGCCTATCACCAGAGCCGCGGCGATACAGCCCGTACCAAGATCATCGTTCCCGACTCGGCCCACGGCACCAACCCCGCTTCCGCCGTTATGGCCGGCTTCAGCGTTGTCAACATCCCCTCCGACGAGAAGGGCTGTGTCGATCTGGACGGTCTGCGCAAGGCGGTCGGTCCCGACACTGCCGGCCTGATGCTGACCAACCCCAATACTGTCGGTATCTTTGATCCCAACATCCTCGAGATCACCAAGATCGTCCACGAGGCAGGCGGCCTCTGCTATTACGACGGCGCCAACCTCAATGCCGTTATGGGCATGGCCCGTCCCGGCGACATGGGCTTCGACTGCATCCATCTGAACCTGCACAAGACCTTCTCGACCCCCCACGGCGGCGGCGGCCCCGGCAGCGGTCCTGTCGGCTGCAAGGCCCATCTGGCCCAGTTCCTGCCCACCCCCGTTGTTGTCAAGACCGAAGAAGGATACCATCTGCACGCTCCCGAGGCCTCCCTCGGCCGTATGCGCAGCCTCTATGGCAACTTCCTCGTTGTCATCCGTGCACTGACCTATGTTCTGAGCCTGGGCAAAGAAGGCATCCCCGCCGCTTCGCAGGGCGCCGTCCTCAACGCCAACTATCTGATGAAGAAGCTGGCCGATCTGGGCTATGACATGGCTTATCCCGGCTTCTGCATGCACGAGTTCGTTATGGATATCGGCAAGCTCAAGAAGGAGACCGGTGCATCGGCTATGGAGATCGCCAAGCGTCTGCTGGACTATGGCATGCATCCTCCCACGATGTACTTCCCCCTCATCGTACATGAGGCCCTGATGGTCGAGCCCACCGAGACCGAAAGCAAGGAGACCCTGGATGCTGCTGCTGAGGTTTATGGCAAGATCCTGGCCGAAGCCAAGGAAGACGGCCAGCGCCTCCACGACGCACCCTTCAACACGCCCATCGGCCGTCCCGACGAGGTCGGCGCTGCACGTCAGCCCATCCTCCGCTGGACACCTGCCGAATAATTTTATCCTTCTATCCACAGCGCCGTCAATCTCGATTGGCGGCGCTGTTTTGGCAAAGAGGTGCCTTTTATGATCGAACAGCTGCATTATTATATGACCGACTGCACCGACCCCTATGAAAATCTGGCGCTGGAAGAGTGGCTCATGCTGCACACAGCGCCCGGGCAGTGCATCCTCTATCTCTGGCAGAATGCACGCACGGTGGTCATCGGCCGCAACCAGAATGCCTGGAGCGAATGCCGCATTGCTGCGCTGGAAGCCGATGGCGGCCATCTGGCCCGCAGGCTCTCGGGCGGCGGCGCCGTTTATCATGATATGGGCAACCTTAATTTCACCTTTCTGGTGCACAAACCCGATTATGACATCGACCGTCAGCTTTCGGTCATCGAAGATGCTGTGCGCAGCTACGGTCTGCCGGCCATGAAGACCGGCCGCAACGATGTGACCATCGACGGCCGCAAGTTTTCGGGCAATGCCTTTTACCGCATGGGCGTATACTGCTATCATCACGGCACCCTGCTTGTCGACACCGACGGCGAGGCCATGTCCCGCTATCTCAACGTCTCCAAGGCCAAGCTGGCCTCCAAGGGGGTCGCCTCGGTACGCTCCCGCGTGGTCAATCTGCGTGAGCTTCTGCCCGATCTGACCATCCCGGATCTGCAGCAGAAGCTGCTGGCCTCTTTCGCCGGGATCTATGGCGGCATCCCCGTTCCCCTCCCGGATGCCATGATCGATTGGGACGCCATCCGTGCCCGCGCCGCCGAGTTTGCCGAGCGCAGCTGGCTGCTGGGCTCCAACACAGCCTTTTCCGACCGCGCCGACGGACGCTTTCCCTGGGGCGGTCTGACCATCGAATACACCGTTCAGGGCGGCATACTTCGACAGGTGCAGCTTTATTCCGACGGCATGGACGCCGAGTTTCTTCTGTCGCTTCCTGCCCTGCTGGAAGGCTGCCTCTTCACCCCTGCCGCCCTCGAAGCGCTGACCGATCGGCTGCCCGATGGTGATCCCCTGCACCACACCATGCTGCGCGACGCCATTGGGCTGCTCTGCACACAGATCGAATGATCCATCTTATCTCATTTCTGCGAGGTGTTCACTATGGAATATCAAGTCATTATCATCGGCGGCGGCCCCGGCGGCTATGAATGCGCCATCCGTCTGGCCCAGTATGGCAAGCAGGTCCTGCTGGTCGAACGCGATCAGCTGGGCGGCACCTGCCTCAACCGCGGCTGCATCCCCACCAAGACCGTCCTGCACACCGCCGAGCTCTATCAGGAGCTGCGCGAAGGCGCCGCCATTGGCCTGCAGGCCGAAAATCTGTCGGTCGACTATGCCGCACTGCGCAATCGCAAAGAACAGGTCTCGGCCCAGCTCCGCGAGGGCATCGCCGGCCTGCTCAAGCAGAATGGCGTTACTGTTCTGCAGGGTACCGGCATTGTCACCGCCCCCGGCACCGTTGAAGTCACCGACAGCGAAGGCGCAAAGACCGTCTTTACCGCCGAAAACATCGTTGTCGCCGTCGGCTCCCGTCCGGTTCTGCTGCCCATCCCCGGTGCAGATCTGGAAGGCGTATGGACCAGCGACCACATTCTGGCCGAACTGCCCCAGCTGAACAGCCTGACCATCATCGGCGGCGGTGTTATCGGCATTGAAATGGCCAGTGCCTACAGCGCGCTGGGCACCAAGGTCACGGTTGTTGAAGCAGCCGACCGCATTCTGCCCATTCTCGACCGCGATGTTGCCCAGTATGTCGGCGCTGCACTCAAGAAGCAGAACGTTTCGATTTTTGCCGGCGCCAAGGTGACCGGCATCGAAAAGGCTGAAAACGGCCTGCGCTGCAATTTCGTCACCTCCAAAGGAGAAGAGACCTTTGCCGAAGGTGATGCCGTATTGCTGTCGGTCGGCAGACGCGCCAATACCGACACCGTCTTTGGCTGCGAGCTGGGCCTGTCCATCGAACGCGGCCGTGTCAATGTCGACGAGCACATGCTGGCCGCTCCCGGCCTCTATGTCATCGGTGACGCCGTAAACGGCTATGCCCAGCTGGCCCATGTGGCCTCGGCGCAGGGTCTGGCAGCTGCCGCACACATCGCCGGCGAAGCCTTCCACACCGACCTGAGCCTTGTTCCCTCCTGCGTCTATACCACCCCTGAAATCGCCGCTGTCGGCCTTTCCGAAGGCGAAGCCAAGGCCAAGGGGATTCCGGTCAAAACCGGCAAGTTCCTGATGGGCGCCAACGGCAAGTCGCTGATCAGCGGACAGGGCGGTTTCATCAAGGTCATCGCCGACGAAAACCACAAGCTGGTCGGCGCTCTGCTCTACTGTGCCCGCGCCACCGACATGGTGGGTGAGCTGGCACTGGCCATTGCCCAGGGCCTGACCCTCCATCAGTTCGCTTCCCTCATCCGCCCCCATCCTACCGTCGAAGAGGCGGTCGGTGAAGCTGCCGAAGCTGTTTTCGGCAGAGCCATCCACATGGCCCCTCCCCGCAAGAAGAAATAAATCATCATCATGCAGAAAACTCCCCTTGCGGGGAGTTTTCTTTTTTTGCATACAAAAAGGCTCTCCCGGTGCGTCGGGAGAGCCTTGAAGATAAAGTTAAGTGGTGATCCGATCCTTTAAGATTGGTGGTGTTTTAAAGGACAGGGTGACTCCGCGAAAGCCTCAGTGGTTTTCATGGAGCGCCGGGGCGCGACCGGCGGCCAATGCCGCCGCCGATTTCCGGGAATTCATTTTCCGGAAATCTATGGATTTCAAAGGGTCCCCGCGAAAATCTTAATGATTTTCGTGGGAATGTCCGTTGTGCAGCAGCTTGTGGACCTTGCCCTGCAGGATGCCGTTATAAGCCTTGTCGATCAGGGGGTTCTCGCTGGACAGCTTGATCAGCGATCGCTTGTCGGTCTTGTAGAGACCCTGCAGACGTGCGTCCTTGGTGGCGCTGACTACGGGGAAGGGCTGGCCGCCGCCGGCTACGCAGCCGCGCTTGCAGGCCATGATCTCGATAAAGTGGTAGTTGCTCTCGCCGCTCTTGACCTTTTCCAGAACTTCGGATGCTGTACGCAGGCCGTTGACGATGGCGATGTGCAGCTCCTTGCCCTTGTAG
>JAFQKM010000075.1 GCA_017396925.1 Clostridia bacterium | reverse complement strand
GCCATCATCGCCAACTGCAACCCCTTCACGCTGGGCCATCGCTGGCTCATCGAAGAGGCGGCTTCCCGCTGTGACGTTCTCCATCTGTTCATCCTCTCGGAGGATAAAAGTGCCTTCCCCGCCGACGTCCGTTATGCACTGGCCAAGGCCGGCACCGCCGATCTGCCCAACGTCATCCTGCACCACACGTCCGATTATCTGATCTCTTCGGCCGTTTTTCCCACCTACTTTATCAAGGATAAGGCCAAGGCCGCCGATGCCAACTGCGAACTGGACATCCGCATCTTCGGCCAGTATTTTGCCAAGGCGCTGGGCATCACCCGTCGTTTCGTCGGCACCGAGCCCTTCTGCCCCATCACCCGTGCCTACAATGCCGCCATGGAGCGCCTGTTGCCCGAATATGGCGTCGAACTGGTGCAGCTGCCCCGCAAGGAGCTGGAGGGCCGCGCCGTCAGCGCTTCCTATGTCCGCGCCTGCATGGCCCAGAACGACCTGAGCGCCATCGAAGCCGTTGTGCCGAAAACGACCTTGGATTACATTCTCAGCCCGGCAGGACGCGAATTAGCGGCCAAACTGGCGAAAGAAACCGAATAACCACAGGCCCCATCGAAAGATGGGGCTTTTTTCATATCCTCTGCGCTTGACAATGTCATTTTCCCATGCTATAATTCAATTAACAATTAAGTTAATTGTTAATTGAGAGAGGAGGTTCCCCGATGGCAATACAGGATACCATGAAGGCGCTGGCCGACCCCATTCGCCGCCAGATCCTCGAGCTGCTCAAGTCGGGCCGTCTGTCGGCCGGCGAGATCGGCAGCCACTTCGACGTTACCGCCGCAGCCATTTCCCGCCATCTGTCGGTATTAAAAGACGCCGACCTGATCCGCGATACCCGCGAGGGGAAATATATCTATTACGAACTCAATGCATCGGTTCTTGAAGAGATCCTGCTGTGGATCTCCGCCCTGAAAGGAGAGAATTAAACCATGTTCAAACCCCATAAGAAAAAGCTGCTCTTCTCTTCCCTCCTCATTCTGCTGCCCATCCTGTTCGGTCTGCTGATGTGGAATGACCTGCCTGCCGCCATGACCACCCACTGGGGCGCCGACGGTGTGGCGGACGGACAGAGCGGCAAGGTATTTTCCGTATTCGGTCTGCCCCTCATCCTGCTGGCGGCCCACTGGTTCTGCCTGTGGTTTACCCTGCGTGATCCCAAGAACCAGAACCAGACCACCAAGGCCATCGGTATGGTCTTCTGGATCATGCCGGTCGTATCCCTTTTCAGCACCGGTGTTGTCTATACCACGGCGCTGACCGGCAGCTTCAATTTTGCCTCCTATACGCCTGCCCTGCTGGGCCTGATGTTTGTTGTCATCGGCAACTATCTGCCCAAGTGCCGTCAGAACCGCACCCTCGGCATCAAGCTGCCCTGGACCTTCCACACCGAAGAAAACTGGAACCGTACCCACCGCTTCGGCGGTATGGTATGGGTGATCGGCGGTCTGCTGATGATCTTTGCCGTCTTTCTGCCCCCTGTGATCGGCATTACGGTATCGATGCTTGCTATTCTGGCCCTCTGCCTGATTCCCATCCTCTATTCTTACCTTCTTTATCGCAGGCAGGTAAAGAACCACGAGATCCCGGCCATTGCCCCCAGCCAGCTGCGCAGCAGCAAGTGGGCAGGCATTGTCCTGATCGTCATCCTGCTTCTGGTTGCCCTTCTGATGTTCACCGGTGATATCGAAGTCACGCTGGGCGCAGATGCCCTGACCATCGACGCCACCTACTGGCACAGCCTGGAGGTGGAATACGCCGCCATCGACAGCATCGAATACCGCACCGATCTGAATGCCGGCCTGCGCACCAACGGCTTTGGCAGCGCACGCCTGCATATGGGCCTCTTCACCAATGCCGAACTGGGCAACTATACCCGCTATGCCTATGTCGGCAGTGATGCTTCGCTCCTCATCACCTGCGGCGACGACCATCTGGTGATCGCCCTGCAGGAGATTGCCGAGACCGAAGCCCTCTATCAGCAGATCCTCGAAAAAGTGGAATAGGCAGCCAAAAGGCACTTCAAATGAAGTGCCTTTTGTGCTATACTCAGTATGTATTGCGAGGAAGCAGGTGAAAGACCTGCGCGAGCCCGTCGCCGTGAGATGCACGGCAGCATGGCTGCCAAATGACCGACCTGACCCGGGGCCGCGACCCGGGGACATGCCATTGGTGCTGCACACAGCACTGAGAAGGCGGCCGGTTCATGCACCGAGCCGGAATATTCGCAAAACAAAATCTCCCTTCTGCATCCATGCAGAAACCGCAGGTGTCCGGCTGGGGAGAAAACTGAATATTAAGGAGAATGCAAGTATGCAAAAGACAAGACTGCACAAGTTGTTGTCCTGCATCCTTTGTATGGTGCTGATCGCGGCAATGGCACTGGTTACATCGGGCTGCAAGGGCGACGAGACCGCCGAACCGGATGGCTCCGCTGCACAGGGCATTAAGCTGCCTGTGGAGGACGGCGCCGAGCTTGGCGAGGGCGAAACCACCTTCAAGGTTCTGATCGCCGATAAGGAGGGCACCGAGACCCATGTCACGGTCCATACCGACAAGACCATCGTCGGTGAGGCCCTGCAGGAGATCGGCCTGCTGGAAGGCGAGGAAGGCCCTTATGGCCTCTTCATCAAGAAGGTCAACGGTATTTCGGCCGACTATGACAAGGACGGCGTCTATTGGGCCTTCTATGTGGGCGGCGAATATGCCACCGAGGGCATCGACCTGACCGAGATCGATCCCGAGATCGAATACGCCCTGCGCGTGGAAAAATAAGCCCCCATGAAGCTGCGCACCCGTGAGATGGCGGTATTTGCCATGCTGGGTACCATCATGTATGCCTCCAAGGTCATCATGGAGATGCTGCCCAATATCCATCTGGTGGGTATTCTGACGGTGGTCTATACCATCGTATACCGCAAAAAGGCGCTTTATCCCATCTACATCTATGTATTTCTCACCGGCCTGTTTTCCGGCTTTGCCACCTGGTGGGTGGCCTATCTCTATATCTGGACCATCCTCTGGGGCGCGACCATGCTGCTGCCCCGCAATATGTCCAGAGGGGTGGGCACGGTGGTCTATGCCGTGGTCTGCTGCCTGCACGGCCTGTTTTTCGGCGTCCTCTATGCCCCTGCCCAGGCTCTGCTTTTCGGGCTGGACTTTCAGGGGATGCTGGCCTGGATCGCCGCCGGATTCGTATTCGACGTCATCCACGCCGTCAGCAATCTGTGCGCCGGCCTGCTGATCTGGCCCCTGAGCCGCGCCATGCTGCGCATCGAACGCCGGATGGCCAAATAAACGGTGATATAAGAAAAGAGACACTTCAGACGAAGTGTCTCTTTTTTGTTGTGTGCAGCTTACAGACCGATCCACATGGCCGGACGGACGCCTCTCCACTCGGCCACATCTACGGAGCCGCAAATGCTGCCGGGCTTCGGCTTGATGCAATCCATTTCACGATACTTCATATCATTCAGATCGTATTTTCCAT
>JAFQKM010000074.1 GCA_017396925.1 Clostridia bacterium | reverse complement strand
TTCCATAATGGAGCCTCCCCGTTTTTTCTTTCATTTTATCACAGCCTGTGCAAAAGAAAAAGCCCTGCCGAAGCAGGGCTCAAAAGAATCGATCAATAACAGTCCCAGTTGAAAAGAACACGGGAGAAGTCCCCCTTCTCCAGATCTTCGAGTGCAATGAACCAGTTGCATACACCGGCATCGCCCCACATGATCTCATGGCCTTCGGTGCGCGGCTGTCCATCTGAAAAAGCAGAACCATCATCTCGTTATCTGCCACCCAGAACTGGAGGATGCCATGCTTAAGGGGAAAAACATCACCGGGCACAAGTCCGTAAGGAAATGCCGCTGCCGCACAGGCAAGGCCCCAGACAACCAGAAATCCTCCCAGAATCATGCTTTCCCTTCCTTTTATTCTTTCTCTACTTATATTTTTTGTATTCATCAGCAAACAAGCAGTATCCGCCCCAGCGGATACTGCTTGTTGATTATGATCCTGATTTATTTATTTCTGCAGCTCGTCCAGATGGGGAGGAATGACGCTGCTGGTGAAGGCATACATCTCGTCGATGTTCTTCTTGCGCAGATCGTCGTTGCCCTCATTCTCGACGACCTCGTCGGAATTGAGGAAGCCGAGGCCGGCTGCAACATAAGCGGCGGTGCCATAGGGCAGGCCGGTTTCGTCGAGGTCATAGCCGGGGTTGTGGCCGCCGACCGTCATGCCCTGCTCTTCGTTGCCGATGCCGACACGCATCATAACGCCGGGATAGTAGGTGCTCAGGTAGGAGTAGCTCTCCGAGCCCATGTTGAGGTCGGTATGTTCAATGGCCTCATCACCCAGTGCAGCGGCGATGGCCTTTGTGCCGATCTCCGACAGCTTGGCGTTGTTGATGACCGGCAGAATGGGGCCGTGGAGGCTCTCGAACTCGACGGTGCAGTCGAACAGCTTGGCCTGTGCCTCGCAGATCTCAACCAGCTTCTGTTTGAAGATATTGCCGGCTGCGGCATCATAGAAACGGCAGGTACCGCCGAAGGTCAGCTCCTGGGGAATGACATTGCCTGCAGCGCCGGCCTGAACCATACCCATCGAGTTGGTCAGGATGACGGTGGGCTCGACATAGTTCATACGGATGCTCTTGATGCATTCATAGATCGATACGAAGCAGTCGATGGGATTGATCGACTTGTCGGGACGGCTGCCGTGGCCACCCTTGCCGGTGATCTTGATCTTATAGCCGACAGCGCCTGCATGGGCAGGACCGGCCTGGCAGACGATATGACCGGGGGTAATGTTGGTGCTGGTATGCTCGGCAAAGGATGCATCGATGTGGATGTTGTTCTCCTGGATATACTTCATGATCCAGTAGATGTTGCCGCCGCCCTCTTCACCGCGCTCGAAGAGCAGATAGATGCGGCCCTTGATCTGGTCCTGATTGGCCTTGAGGACCTTAGCGGCCGAAAGGAGCATGGCGGTATGGCCGTCGTGGCCGCACATGTGGGCAACGCCGGGAACCTTGGAAACGCAGATCTTGGGCTGCTTGGCATTGACGGGCAGCTCCTGAATGGGCAGGGCGTCGCAGTCGGCACGCAGCAGAACGGTCTTGCCGGCAGTGGGGCCGTCAAGGGTGGCCAGAACGCCGCCGTCGGGGATGTTGACATATTCGATGCCGATCTTATCCAGCTCGCTGCAGATCAGCTTGATGGTGTTGAACTCACGGCCCGACAGCTCGGGGTTCTCGTGCAGATGGCGGCGGATCGAAGTGGTGTACTCGGCCAGAGCCAGGCTTTCTTTTAAGATGTCCATAACTTTTTGCTCCTTTTCCGTATTGATTGTTTTCTGTAATATATGTATGCATGGCTTGCCCTTTATTTTATCGGGGTGCTATAATGATACCATCCAATAAAAACAAGGAGGCAAAACCATGAATCCTGTCAAAGCTACTGTAATTGTATTCTCGGCCACCGGCACCTCCAAGAAGAGCGCCATGGCCATTGCAAAGGGTCTCGGCTGCCCTGTCGAAGTCATCGACGTCACCGCCCACACATGGAACGGCGAAGGCAAGACCTTCGGCAAGGGCGAGATCGTTATCTTCGGCGCCCCCTGCTACGGCGGCCGTATTCCTCAGATCGCCATGCCCCGCCTGTCGGCCTTCAAGGGCGAAGGCACCCCCTGTG
Organism: Clostridia bacterium; assembly: GCA_017396925.1. Taxonomy (GTDB): domain Bacteria; phylum Bacillota; class Clostridia; order Oscillospirales; family Butyricicoccaceae; genus RGIG1902. Next base: position 407 of record JAFQKM010000074.1, on the reverse strand, counting down.
TCGTCACCACCGCCTTCGGCAACCGCGATTTTGATGACGCGCTGGTCGAGCTGTGCGACATGGCCAAGCAGAACGGCTTTGTCCCCGTCGGTGCTGCAGCACTGGTCGCCCAGCATACCTTTGGACAGATCGCCGTCGGCCGTCCTACAGCCGAAGATCTGGCCGAGGACGAAGCCTTTGGCAAGAAGATTGCCGAAAGCCTGCGCAGCGGTGTTCACGACAAGACCGACGTCATTCCCGGAGGTCGCCCCTATAAGGATGGCGGCAGCGGCGGAAAGTTCCGTCCCTCGACATCCGACGCCTGCATCAACTGCGGCGCCTGCCGCAAGGCCTGCCCTGCCGGCGCCATTGCCGACGACAACAAGACCATCGACAATGACAAGTGCATTTCCTGCTTCCGCTGCATC
>JAFQKM010000073.1 GCA_017396925.1 Clostridia bacterium | reverse complement strand
GGAAAGGAAGGGGCCGACTATGCCCGCCGCACAGCCGCCATGCTGCTGCGCCACACCACTTTCCCCACCACGGCGCAGCTGGAAGCCCTCGACCGCGACTTCGCGGCCCGCCGGCTCTCGCCCGGCGGCAGCGCCGATCTGCTGGCCGTGCTGTATTTTCTTGATCATATGTCCACATGGGCCGAAGCCTTCGATGTAAAACCATAAAAAATCCCCCGAAAGAACAGGTTTCTTTCGGGGGATTTCTGTTTTTTCTTCAGATCAGCAGCCACTCTCGTCGCCGGGAACCTCTTCCTGAAGGTCCTGCATTTCCTGCATCTCTTCTTTATAAGGATGACGCAGGCTGTCCATATGGACACGGCGGATATTGTCGAGATACTGCTGGGCAGCGGCTTCGGCTGCCTGGAATACGCCATTGATGCGCATGGCCGCCTCGGCAATGGAACCGGCCTCCTCCACAAGGATGCGGCGGTCTTCCAGCTTGGCGTTCAGCTCATCGATCTGCTGCTGCAGGCGCTGGTTTTCGCGCATCTGGTTGATGAGCATTTCCAGCAGCTCCATGCGGCTGAGGCGTCTGAGTTCTTTATCGGTCATAACTTTTCTCCGGGGATATCAGATTGCGGTACGGCTGCAGTATTCCTGCAGAATACGTTTGAAATAGTCGACGCCGGGCGGCAGAGCGCGGGCATCGATACACTCGTTGCGGCTGTGGATGCTGGCATACTGGGCCTGTGTGATCTCGATGGGCGCAAAACGCAGGCAGTGATCGCAGACATCGGTGAACATACGGGCATCGGTGCCGCCGGTCATGGCATAGGGCACAACATCATAGCCGGGATAGATCTCGGCAGCGATCTCCTCCAGCAGCGCAAAGGGACCTGCGGTATAATCGACAGCCGGGCAGGGGATCTCATGACGCAGATCCTCGACCTCGACATCGAACTTTGCCGCACGGCGGCGCAGGGCCTCGACGCTGGCCTTTTCGTCCTGATGGAGGGCGAAGCGCATATTGGCCACCACATAGGCCTCGCGCGGAAGGACATTGCTGGCCGACGAGCCGCCTGCCATGGTGAATGCACAGGTGGTGCGGATCATGGCGCCGGCGATGGGCACCAGCTTGCCCAGGATCTTTTTGAGCAGCCCTTCAAAGAGCCACATATTGCCGAAAATGAACCGGATGCCGAAATCGGCATTGCGGCTCAGTCGGCGGAACATTTCGCGGACAACGGGATGGAACTCGGCATGGAAAGGCGGATGCTTTTCGATGTCGGCCATCAGCTTGCCCAGACGGACCAACGGGCCGTTGGGCGCGGGGGCACTGGCATGTCCACCCTTTCCCCTTGCCGTCAGCTTGACGCTGCCGCTGCCCTTTTCCAGGCAGCCGACCATGCAATACCGGCCGTGCACACCGGCCAGCGGGGCTTCGAGGACCATGCCGCCCTCATCCATCAGCATGCCCAGATGGACGCCGCGGTCCTTCAGCCACTGCACAATGGCCGGCGCACCGGGGCCGCCCCATTCTTCGGTGCAGCTGCTGGTGATATATACATCTTTTTCCGGCTTCCAGCCGGCAGCGATCAGTTCTTCCAGGGCCTGCAGTTCACACATCAGATCGCATTTGGTGTCGACTGCGCCGCGTCCCCAGATTACGCCGTCTTCATCGATGTGGCCGCTGAAAGGCGGATGGGTCCAGCCCTCGGATACGGCAGGCACAACATCATGATGGGACATCAGCAGGATCGGCTCTCCCTTGGGCGTGCCGACGGCCGGATAACGGATGATCAGCTGGTCCATGGGATGATAGATCTCGCAATGGGCAAAGACGAGGGGGAACAGCGGCTTCAGGGCTTCCTGAAAGGCGCGGTATTTGGCAAAATCGGTCTCGTCACGGGTCGAAACGGTCTCCTGCTGCAGCATGACCGACAGCTTTCGGGCATAGTCGCCGGCGCGCACAGGATCGCTTTCGGGTGACCGGGCATTCTGCGCCGCTGTAGGACGGATGCACAGGGCGCGCACCAGAGCGATCAGCAGCAGACCAAGCAGAACCGCCAGAGCGATCAGGATGATCTTGGCAATCATTTCAGTACTTTCCTTTAATCTTTTCCTTACACAACAAACAATACTTAAGTTACAACAAACAAGGGGTTGATGGATATCAGATGTCCATCAGATAGGCCAGCAGCAGATTGGTGGTGTGCTCCAGGCCGATGACATGGGTACGCTCGCGGCCGTGGCTGCAATAGACAGCCATGCCGAAGGCGGCAGCGCGGAGATTGTTGCCGGCGCGGACAGCGGCGTTGCCGTCGGTGCCGTAACGGTAGAAGACGTCGAGGGCATAATCACAGCCGGCCTTTTCGGCATAGCCGATCAGGCGGTTGGTCAGCTCGTAGTCGTAGGGGGCGGCATTGTCCTTGGCGCAGATCGAGACCTTGCGCTCGTCGCCGTCGTAGTCGGGGCCGATGATGCCGATGTCCATGGCGATGTATTCACTGACCTCTGCAGGGACATAGGTGCCGCCGAAGCCGATCTCTTCGCCGTAGGGGAAGGCAAAGATGGTCTTGTACTTGGGCTTGAGGCCGTTTTCCTTCATATACTTGAGGGCGGCAAAGACACAGGCGACGGCGCCCTTGTCGTCGATGAAGCGGGACTTGACATAGCCGTTCTTTGTGAACTCGCATCTGGGCTCGGGCGAGATAAAGTCGCCGTTGCGAATGCCCAGGGCATTGACCTCTTCCTTGGAATGGACGTCCTCGTCGAGGATAACGACCATGGTGTTGTCGTTGCGCTCGAGGGTACGGGCATCGTCATAGGCATGGACCGAGTGGGACTGGCAGGCCATGATACCGGTATAGCTGCGGCCGTCGCGGGTGTAAACGGTGACCGACTCGCCCTCGACGCTGGCGTAGTTGACGCCGCCCAGCATGCGGACGCGCAGGAAGCCGTTCTTGTCGATGGTACGGACGACCATACCGATGGTGTCGACATGGGCGCCGACCAGAACGGTCTTGGAATTGTCTTCGCCCTCCAGGGTGATATAGGCAGTGCTCTTATTGTCGTAGGTGACGGTATGGCCGAACTTGGCGGCATACTGCTCCAGAACGGGGTTGAGCTGTACATAGTAACCGACGGGGCTGGGAACCTCGACGATCTCCTTGAAGCTATCGAGCAAGAACTGTGTATCGATCTGATACTTCATGAAGATTACCTCTTTTCATTTATTACATTTTAGATCACAGTTATAATAACTATACCACACCGCATTTTATTCGGCAATGACCCATTTCTTATTTTCCTTTATATTTTCTGAAAAATATACTATATTATTTTCAGCATCTGTTTACCTGAAATCTGTATACACTCATTTTTAAGGAGGATCCCATCATGTTCACACCTGTCACCATCGAAACCTGTATCACTTTCCACGGCCATGTCTGCGGCGGCATCAGTCTGGGCTATGTTCTGGCCAATTATGCCATGGACAAGCTGGGCGCCCAGCGCGGCGATGATCTGTATGCCCGTATGGAATGCCAGAACTGCCTGGTTGATGGCGTCCAGTGCGTCACCGGCTGCACCACCGGCAAGAGAAATCTCGAAATCATTCCCGGCGGTCCCATGGCCCTGACCCTCGTCCGCCGCGACACCGGCAAGGGCGTCCGCGCCGTTATTTCGGTCGATATGCCCCATGGCCTGTCCAAGGAAGAAGCCAAAAACCACATTCTTTCCCTTGACCCTGCTGCCATCTGTACCTTTGAAGAGGCCACCCTCGAGCTTCCCAACTGATTTTTATGCACCGCCTGTTCCCGGGCGGTGCTTTTTTATATCCCATTTTTATAACATTCCACTTGCAATCCCGTATTTTTGACAGCAATGCCCAAAGTTTTTCACGGAATTTTGATAAATTATCCGAAATAAATTTGCCCCAAAAACTTGCATCATCCTCTCAATAATGGTACATTTAACATGTATGATGTTCATAGTGTAGTCATACGCATTCAAGCAACTTATATTTTTTATCACACGTAACCAATACACAGGGAGTGAAATCACATGAGAGAGATCAACGCGCTGGACGTGACCGCTGCGGTCAAGCGTCTTTGCATGGAAGCCAACTCTTATCTTCCCGGTGACGTCAAGGCACGCATCTGCGCCGCCTGCGAGAATGAACCCTGGGATCTGGCCAGAAATATTCTGGGCATCATCAAGGAGAATTTCGAGATCGCCGAGGAGAAGTATGTCCCCGCTTGTCAGGACACAGGCGTTGCCTGCGTATTCCTCGAGATCGGCCAGGATGTTCACATCAATGGCGACCTGAATGCCGCCATCCATGAAGGTGTCCGTCAGGGCTACGACGAGGGCTGCCTGCGCAAGTCGGTCGTCCGCGATCCCCTGGACCGCGTCAATACCCGCGACAATACCCCTGCCATGATCTACTACGATATCGTCCCCGGCGATAAGCTGAAGATCACCGTTGCCCCCAAGGGCTTCGGCAGTGAGAATATGAGCCAGATCAAGATGCTCAAGCCCTCCGACGGCATTCAGGGCGTCAAGGACTTCATCCTCAAGGTCGTTGAGGAAGCCGGTCCCAACCCCTGTCCCCCCATCGTTGTCGGCGTCGGCATCGGCGGTACCTTCGACAAGGCCGCTTACCTGGCCAAGAAGGCACTGATGCGTTCGACAGATGTCCGCAATGCCGATCCCCTCTATGCAGACCTCGAAAACGAGATGCTGGAGAAGATCAACGCACTGGGCATCGGTCCTCAGGGCGTCGGCGGCAAGACCACCGCACTGGCTGTCAACATCGAGCAGATGGCCACACACATCGCCGGTCTGCCCGTTGCCGTCAACATCAACTGCCACGTCACCCGCCACCAGTCCCTTGAACTGTAAGGAGGAGGAGAAAGTTATGGAAAAGCGCATTACCACTCCCCTGACCCTTGAGAAGGTCAAGGATCTGAAGGCCGGCGACAGCGTTCTGATCTCGGGCGTTATCTACACCGCCCGCGACGCTGCCCACAAGCGCCTCTGCGAGCTGGCCGCCGAAGGCAAGGAACTGCCCTTCGACGTTAAGGATTCGGTCATCTACTTTGTCGGCCCCGCCCCCGCAAAGGGCGATCAGGTCATCGGTTCGGCCGGCCCCACAACCAGCTACCGCATGGACGCCTATTCCCCCACCATGATCGCGCTGGGTCAGCGCGGCATGATCGGTAAGGGCAAGCGCAGCCCCGAGGTCGTTGCTGCCATGAAGGCGCACGGCGCCGTCTATTTCGGTGCCATCGGCGGTGCAGGCGCCTACCTGTCCCGCTGCATCAAGAAGGTCGAGATCGTCGCTTATGAAGATCTGGGCGCCGAGGCGGTCCGCCGCCTGGAGGTCGAAGACCTGCCTGCCTTCGTCATCATCGACTGCGAGGGCAACAACCTGTACGAAAACGGCCGCAAGGAATATCTCGAGTCGGTCAAGTAAGTCACCCATTCACCCCGTAAAATCTATCGAGCATTAGATTTTAGATAAAGAATTAGAGGTAATGAACAATGGAAAAGAAAAAACTGGTCATCGGCGTTATCGGTGCTGACGTTCACGCTGTCGGCAACACCATCCTGAACCGCGCATTTCTCGACGCAGGTTTCGACGTCACCAATCTCGGCGTTCTGGTCCCTCAGGAAGAGTTCATCCAGGCTGCTGTAGAAGTCGGCGCTGACGCCATCGTCGTCTCCTCCCTGTATGGTCAGGGCGAGATCGACTGCACAGGTATGAGAGAAAAGTGCGACGAAGCCGGCCTGAAGGGCATCCTGCTGTATGCAGGCGGCAACCTGGTCGTCGGCAAGGTCCCCGTCGAGGAGATCGTTCGCCGCTATAAGGCCATGGGCTTCGACAGAGCTTTCGGCCCCGGCACAGATCCTCAGGTCACCATCGACTGCCTGAAGGAAGATCTGGGCATCAACGAATAATCCCAAGCATAAGAAGGTGTCGGCATGAAAGCCATTTTACTGATCGACTTCGGCAGCACCTATACCAAGGTCACTGCCGTTGACGTAGACACTGAAACCATTCTGGGCACCTCCCAGAGCTATACCACCATCGAGACCGATATCATCAACGGTCTCAACAATGCAGTCGCCCTGCTGCGCGAAAAGATCGGCGATATCGAGTTCTCCGAGCAGTATGCCTGCTCCAGCGCCGCCGGCGGCCTGCGCATGGTCGCCATCGGCCTCGTTCCCGAGCTGACCGCCAAGGCTGCCCGTCAGGCATCCCTCGGCGCAGGCGCCAAGGTCATCAAGACCTACTCCTACGAGCTGACCGAAAGCGACCTGCAGGAGATCGACCGCATCAATCCCGACATCTGCCTGCTGACCGGCGGTACCGACGGCGGCAACAAGGAAAACATCGTTTTCAACGCAAAGATGCTGGCCCGTTCCAAGGGCAACTTCCCCATCATCATCGCCGGCAACCGCAACTGTGCGGATACCTGCGCCGAGATCCTGAAGGACAAGCAGATCCACATCTGTGAAAACGTCATGCCCCGTCTGGACATTCCCAATGTCGAGCCGACCCAGGCCAAGATCCGCGAGATCTTCCTGGAGCAGATCGTCAAGGCAAAGGGCCTGTCCAATGCCGAGGCCCTGGTCAAGGGCATCCTGATGCCCACCCCCTCGGCCATGCTGACCGCCATGAATCTGCTGGCCAAGGGCACCAAGACCGAATCGGGCATCGGCGATCTGGTCGGCGTTGACCTGGGTGGCGCCACCACCGACATCTACTCGATGTCCTACGGTCTGCCCACCACCGGCGGTGCAGCCCTCAAGGGTCTGCGCGAGAACTATTCCAAGCGCACCGTTGAAGGCGATATCGGCATGCGTTACTCGATCAACGGCATCGTCGATGCCGCAGGCATCGAGCGCGTGGCCGAGCTTTCGGGCCTCCACGAGGATCGCTGCCGCGAGCTGATCGACTATCTGTCGGTCCATACCGATGTTGTCCCTGCCGACGACGATGACGAGCTGGAAAAGCTCGACTTCGCCCTGGCCTCGCTGGCCATCGAAACCGCAGTTACCCGCCATGCCGGCCGTCTGGAGCCCTTCTATTCCCCCATGGGCATCAGCTATATGCAGACCGGCAAGGACCTGACCGCCGTCAAGACGGTCATCGTTACCGGCGGCGCACTGATCCATACCAAGCGCACAGCGGCCATCGCCGCACATGCCCAGTTCAGTCCCCTGGACGCCATGTCCCTCAAGCCCAAAGAGGCCGAGGTTCTGGTCGACCGCAAGTATATCCTTGCCGCCATGGGTCTGCTGAGCACCGTTTACCCTGACATTGCACTGAGAATTATGAAGAGGGAGTTAGTTAAAGATGGAATTTGAAATCAAGAATAAAAGATGGAGCGATGACGAGTTCTATAAGGTCCGTAAGGAAATCCTGGGCACATGGGAAACCGGCGCACAGGTCGACCTGGACGATGCAATCGCATTCCACAAGTCTCTGCCCGAGCACAAGAACTTCTCGGCCAAGCTGAACAAGGCCAAGGAGACCGGTGCTACCCTGATCCAGCCCCGTGCCGGTGTTGGTCTGATCGAAAACCACATCGAACTGCTGAAGCATCTGCAGGACGAGGGCGAAGCTGACCTGCTGCCCACAACCATCGACTCGTATACCCGTCAGAACCAGTATGAGAACTGCGCCGAGGGTATCCGCCGCGAAAAGGAAGGTATGGCCAACGGCAACTACCGTCCCTTCCTGAACGGCTTCCCCGCAGTCAACCACGGCGTCTACGGCTGCCGTGAGCTGGTCAATGCCCTGGACACCCCTCTGCAGGTTCGCCACGGCACACCTGATGCCCGTCTGCTGACCGAGATCACCTATGCCGGTGGTTTCACCTCCTACGAGGGCGGCGGTATCTCCTACAACATCCCCTACGCCAAGAGCATTCCCATCGAGCAGACCATGCGCGACTGGCAGTATGTCGACCGTCTGACCGGTATCTATGAGGAAGCCGGCGTTTCCATCAACCGTGAGCCCTACGGTCCTCTGACCGGCACACTGGTTCCCCCCTGCATCTCCCACGCCGTTGCCATCATCGAGGCTCTGGCCGCTGCCGAGCAGGGCGTTAAGAACATCACCGTTGGCTACGGCCAGCTGGGTAACCTGATCCAGGACGTTGCTGCTATCCGCACACTGGAAGAGCTGACCAACGAATATCTGGAGCGCTTCGGCTATATCGGCGTCAATGTCACAACCGTCTTCCATCAGTGGATGGGCGGCTTCCCCGCTGATGAGGCCAAGGCCTTCGGTGTTATCTCCTGGGGTGCTGCCACAGCCGCTCTGGCCAAGGCCACAAAGGTCATCGTCAAGACGCCTCACGAGGCTGCCGGCGTTCCCACAAAGGAAGCCAACGCACAGGGTCTGCGTGCCACAAAGCAGGTCGTCAACATGCTGTTCGACCAGGCTGTCATCGGCGCACGCGTCGAGGCTGAAAAGGCCATCATCAAGCACGAGACACGCTGCATTCTCGACCGCTGCATCGAGCTGGGCAAGGGCGATATCATCGTCGGTACCATCGCAGGTATCAACGCAGGTATCATCGACATCCCCTTCGGTCCCGCCAAGTGCAATGCCGGCCTGATGCTGCCCGCCCGTGACAACGACGGCGCTGTCCGTATCCTGAACACAGGTAACCTGCCCTTCGACAACGACCTGAAGACCTTCCACCACGACAAGCTGGCCGAAAGAGCCAAGGTCGAAAAGCGCGATGTTTCCTTCCAGATGGTTATCGATGACGTTTACGCCATCGGCCGTGGCCGCCTGGTTGGTCGTCCCACAAAGTAAATCTGCGATTTACTTTGCGGGTTCCCATCATCTAAATAGATTTCGGGCGGCGAAGCCTTCCGAAATCGACGCCGGATTGCCGGCGCGGCACAAATGTGCCGTTTACAAGTAAATCTGCGATTTACTTTGCAGGGACCCATCATTTAAAACCCATTTGCAACTTTTTATAAAATCAACGCTTCGGGGCGGAGCTTCCGCCCCGGGGCCTAAAGAAAGGGAGTTTTTCAAATGAAAATCGTAAACGTAGTATGCGCTCCTGGCCGCACAGGCTTCTATTTTGACGACCAGAAGGCCATCAAGGCCGGTGCCGTTGCCGACGGTTCCGCTTACATCGGCGAGCCTGTCACACCCGGCTTCACAGGTGTTCGTCAGGCCGGCGAGTCCATCTCTGTTATGCTGGTTCTGGAAGACGGCCAGATCGCTCATGGCGACTGCGCAGCCGTTCAGTACTCCGGCACAGGCGGCCGTGATCCCCTGTTCCTGGCCAAGGACTTCATCCCCGTCATCGAAGAGCACATCAAGCCCGCTCTGGTTGGCAAGGAAGCCGATAACTTCCGCGAGCTGACAAAGATGATGGAAGCCATCGAAGTCGACGGCAAGAAGCTGCATACAGCCATCCGTTACGGCGTTTCTCAGGCCATCCTGGACGCAGTCGCAAAGGCCAGCCACCGTCTGATGGCTGAGGTCGTTGCCGACGAGTACGGCCTGACCGTTTCCGAGGAGCCCATCCCCGTCTTCACACAGTCGGGCGACAGCCGTTACGACAACTCCGATAAGATGATCATCAAGCAGGCCGACATCCTGCCCCATGCTCTGATCAACAACGTCGACACAAAGCTGGGCCGCGACGGTTCCATCCTGAAGGACTATGTCAAGTGGCTGAGCGACCGCATCATCAAGCTGCGCGCCGACGAGAGCTACTCCCCCATCCTGCACATCGACGTTTACGGCACAATCGGCCAGGCCTTCGGCGACGACAACTTCGTTGCACAGGCTGACTACCTGGCTGAGCTGGAAGAGGCTGCCAAGCCCTTCAAGCTGCGCATCGAGGGTCCCATGGATGCCGGCGAGCGCGAGAAGCAGATGCTCTGCCTGAAGGGCCTGCGTGAAGAGCTGGACAAGCGCGGCATCAATGTCGAGCTGGTTGCCGACGAGTGGTGCAACACTCTGGAAGACGTTATCTACTTCTGCGACAACAAGGCCGGCCACATGGCTCAGATCAAGACTCCCGACCTGGGCGGTGTCAACAACACCATCGAAGCTGTTCTGTACTGCAAGGAGCATGGCTTCGGCGCTTACCAGGGCGGTACCTGCAACGAGACCGACCGTTCCTGCCAGGTCTGCGTCAACTGCGCTATGGCTACAAAGCCCGACCAGATCCTCGCTAAGCCCGGTATGGGTGTTGACGAGGGCTTCATGATCGTTTACAACGAAATGAACCGCATCATGGCTATGATGAAGGCCAAGAAGGCATAAAAAACCTGATCTATCCGGAGCCCGGCCTTACCGCCGGGCTCCTTTTACCATTCTACAGAAGGGAAGTACACACACCATGGAAAAAGGCTGCATCCAGCTTTATTACGGTGACGGCAAGGGCAAGACCACAGCCGCCATGGGCCAGATCGTCCGCTGTGTCGGTCATGGCATGAAGGTGCTGGTCTACCAGTTCCTCAAGGAGCCCAATTCGGGCGAGGTCTCGGTCATCCGCAGTCTGCCCGGCGTCGAGTATATCGCCAACGAAGGCCAGATCCCCTTCCTCTTCAACCTGACCCCCGAACAGCAGGCCCATTTCCGCGAGATTTGGGGCAAGACCTGGGAGGTCGTCAAGGAGAAGTATTATTCGGGCGCCTACGACCTGGTCGTCCTCGACGAGGTCATCGACGCCTATAACCTGGGCACCATCGACAAGGAAGACCTCCATGCCGTGATGGACAACCGTCCCCAGGGCACCGAGCTGGTCATCACCGGCCATCAGTACGGCATGGATCTGAGCGAGCTGTTCAAGCGTGCCGACTATGTCACCAAGATGGTCAAGGAAAAGCACCCCTTCGATGAAGGCATGCCCTGCCGAAAAGGCATCGAAGAATGATCCCTTATACCAGAGAGGAAGATTCACTATGAAAATCAATACCAGCGCCGTCGCCGGCACCCTGGAGTCCAGCGACGTTTACGTAAAGGTCGAGCCCTGCGAGACCCTGGAGATCGAGATCGAATCTGTCGTCTATAATCAGTTTGCCGAGCAGATCGAAGCCACCATCAAGGCCGTTCTGGCCGAGCTGGGCGTCGAGAGCGGCAAGGTCTCGGTCAACGACAAGGGCGCCATCGACTGCGTCATTCAGGCACGCGTCGAAACCGCCGTCAAGCGCGCAGGAGGCGAAAAGTAAGCTATGAGAAGATCTATGTTATTCATCCCCGGCAACACCCCCAATCTGCTGATGAACGGTGATGTTCTGGGTTCCGACAGCATCATTCTCGACCTGGAGGACGCCGTTTCCCCCGCCGAGAAGGACGCCGCCCGCATTCTGGTCCGCAATGCCCTCAAGCATCTGCACTATAAGGGCTGCGAGATCATCGTCCGTATCAACCCCATCGAAACCGATTTCTGGCAGAAGGACCTCGACGAGGTCATCCCCCTCTGCCCCGGCATGATCATGCCCACCAAGGTCAGCTGCGCCAATGACGTCAAGGTCGTTTCCGACTACATTGCCGAAGTCGAGGCCCGCCACGGCATCGAGAAGAATACCGTCAAGCTGATCCCCCTGATCGAGACCGCTATGGGCGTCGAGAACGCCTTCAACATTGCCTCGGCCGACGAGCGCGTTGCCGCCATCTTCCTGGGCGGTGAAGACCTGACCGCCGACCTCAGATGCAAGCGCACCAAGGAAGGCAACGAGATCTTCTATGCCCGCTGCCGCATGGTCAATGCAGCCCGCGCTGCCGGCGTTGACGTCTACGACACCCCCTTTACCGATGTCGACGATATCGACGGCCTCTACAAGGATGCACAGTTTGCCAAGAGCCTGGGCTTCACCGGCAAGGCCTCCATCTCTCCCCGCCACGTCGAAGGCATCAACGAAGTCTTCAGCCCCACACAGGCCGATATCGACTATGCCCACGAGGTCATGGAGACCATCCGCATCGCCAAGGAACAGGGCAAGGGCGTCGTCTCCCTCCGCGGCAAGATGATCGACGCGCCCATCGTTACCCGCGCCATGCAGGTCATCGAAATGGAAAAGGCTATCTTCGGAGGTGTAGAAGACGATGAGTAAGCTTGTTAATTCGATCAAGGAAGCCGTTCAGAAGGTCGGTCTGAAGGATGGTATGACCATCTCCTTCCACCACCACATGCGCAACGGCGACTTTGTCCTCAATATGGTCCTGGAAGCCATCGCCGAGCTGGGCTACAAGGATCTGACCGTCAATGCCAGCTCGGTCTTTGATGTACACGAGCCCATCATCGGCCACGTCAAGAACGGCGTTGTCACCGGCATCGAGTGCAACTACATGGGCGGTAAGGTCGGCAAGGCCATCTGCGAAGGCCTGATGGAAAAGCCGGTCATCTTCCGCACCCACGGCGGCCGTCCCTCCGACATGGAGAAGGGCACATCCCACATCGACGTCGCCTTTATCGCTGCCCCCACCGCCGACGACATGGGCAACTGCACCGGTAAATACGGCAAGTCGGCCTGCGGCTCGATGGGCTATGCCTTTGCCGATGCCATGAATGCCGACAAGGTCGTCGTCATCACCGATAATCTGGTTCCCCATCCTCTGGTCGATTTCTCGATCTCCGAGATCTATGTCGACTATGTTGTCGAGGTCGATCAGATCGGCAATCCTGCCGGTATCGTTTCGGGTACCACCAAGATCACCCGTGACCCCGTCGGTCTGAAGATGGCCGACTATGCTGCCAAGGTCATCGAAGCTTCCGGCCTGCTCAAGGACGGTTTCTCCTTCCAGACCGGTGCCGGCGGCGCCACACTGGCCACCGCCAAGTATGTTCAGGACATCATGCTGGCCAAGGGCATCAAGGGCAGCTACGGCATGGGCGGCATCACCAAGTATATGGTCGAGATGCTCAACAACGGCTGCTTCCAGGCTCTGCTCGACGTTCAGTGCTTCGACCTGGATGCTGTTCAGTCGATCCGCGAGAACCCCAAGCACATGGAAGTCACAGCAACCCATTACGCCGGTGTCAGCGGCAAGAGCGCGGCTGTCGATAACCTCGACGTCGTTCTGCTGGGCGCCACACAGGTCGACCTCGACTTCGGCGTCAATGTCCATACCGACAGTAACGGCTACATCATGGGCGGTTCGGGCGGCCACAGCGACACCGCTGCCGGCGCAAAGCTGACCATGATCATCGCTCCCCTGATCCGTGCCCGTCTGCCCCTGGTCGTCGAAAAGTGCCTCTGCACCTCGACCCCCGGCTCGACCGTCGACGTCGTCGTCACCCAGCGCGGTATCGCTGTCAATACCAAGTACGGCAAGAATCAGGAGCTGAAGGAAGCCCTCAAGAAGGCCAAGCTGCCTGTCGTCGAGATCGAAGACCTCAAGCGTATGGCCGAAGAGATCGCCGGTACACCCAAGCCTGTTCAGCTGACCGACAAGGTCGTTGCCCACGTCATGTACCGTGACGGCACCCTGCTGGATACCATCAAGGCTGTAAAGTAAAATCGATCCTTTCAAAAGAGGAAGACCCCGGTCTTCCTCTTTTTTTATAAAGCAAGCGCGCACTTGGCGAAATGGTGTTTGCAAAAGAATCCATAAGGCTCCATTCATGCCTGTATGGGCGCTGTCGCCCCAAACCCCGCCCCTACTTTGCCCCGATGCAAAGTAGGCAAAAATCGCAGGGGCTACGCCCCTTGACCCCCAGCCGGACGGATCCGTAGGTCCAATGTCCGGCTCCGATCTGCTCGGCAAAAAATGCAATCACGGCCGGGTGCCCTATGGCTTAATCGACACCTCCGCAGGGTTGGCCCGCCTACGCTTCGCGTCAGGTCGGGGATTTTAAATGGAACGGCGGCAGTTCAGAATGCTGCCCCCTATTTTTCAATATTCAATATTCGTTCCCTCCCCCTTTCGCAGCTACTTCCGTTTTTGGTGGATTTGCGTTATAATCAATATAATCTTCCCCAAAGGAGTCTCTCTTATGGACTATGGTTTTTATGAAGAATACGGCATGCCGTTCACCGGCCGCAAGCTGCGGAAGCTGCGCGATTTCCTGCAGGCTGCCGAACTGGACTACGACGAGCAGATCGAATACACCGTCAATCTGACCGACGGCGACGGACAGATCGTGGCCACCGGC
>JAFQKM010000072.1 GCA_017396925.1 Clostridia bacterium | reverse complement strand
CTTCTCCAGTTCGGCCACGATATAATCGGTGGTTTCAAACTCTTTCCACGCCAGTTCGGCATGCTGATGGAGCCAGCGGCGATGGGCAATGGTTTCCTGCGCCAGCTCTTCGGCGCGCTTACGGATATCCAGCATGTTCTTTCTCCTTTCTTACTTTTTGGGGAACTTGAAGCAGAAGTCGCAGCAGTCACCGCCGCACATCAGAGTCTTTGTGCGGGTCATTTCCATTTCGGGATTGAAGCCGGCATAGAAATATTCATCACGCATACAGGACAGCATGGTACCCAGGTCCTTCATACCGATGCGCTCGTACATATCGACGTAGGCACAGCGCTTGATGGTCTGCTTGAGAACGGTTCCGTCTTCCGAAAGATCGTTCTCGACCTCCAGCGCATCACCGGCTGTCCATGCTTCTTCCTGACGCTTCAGTGCCGCAGCATCGTTGCCGCCAAGGACTTCCACATATTCGGCGCCCTGTGCACGTGCGATCTCCTGAACGACCTTTTCGGCGATGGCATAGGTCTTTTCATGGCCCAACTCCTGCTCGAAGGCATCAAGGAAGGGCTTGATCATCAGAGCTTCGATCTCGCGGCGAAGCAAAACGGGGACATCATAAATTGTTTCCATGGTGATTCCTCCAACAAAATATTTATACATGTATAATACGATGGCACAATTGCATTGTCAAGTATAATTTTATACACGACTAAATCAGTGCAAAACAAAAACAGCGCACACCGAAAAGAGAGGGAAACGGCATACGCTGCTTTTGTGATATTTGTAAGGAGTGGAGTGAGTATGTTTATCGCTCTATCTTAGCGCTCGCAGGCGAGCGGTGGTGGTGGTCTGCCATTTTGGATCACAGATCTATGATCCCGGCAGGCAGTTGCCGTTTTTGCTTGGATTCCAAATATCTGGGGAAGTTTTCTTCTTCCTTTCGATGGCTATAATTTATCATCCTATTGTGAACGGGTGATGAACAGGGTTTAAAGGTTTTTGAAACTTGCATCCCCTGTATTTCCGGGGTTATAATAAAGCATACCGCAGCGCAAGGAGGCTCTGTCATGATCCAAAAGCCTGAAGACATTTTAAAGCTGATCGACGAATGGGGCTTTGTGCCCTTCTTCAAAAACGAGATCCCCGGCTTCTCTGTCGAGGAGCATACCGATCCCTCCCTCTGGTTCTCCGATACGCTGGACGGTCCATGGGAGTGGAAGGGACCTCTGATCTGCCAAAGCGGCGGCGCCTACGGCAAGTTCTTCCGCGGTAAGGCCGTCTTTATCAGCCCCAAGTGGTTTCCCGATTTTGCCAACTACCGCCGAAACGGCTATGACTTCGACAGCCGCTGGGAGGAAGGTCTGGCTCCGCAGGCCGAATATCAGGTCTGGTCAACGCTCCAGCCGCTCCCCTCTCTGCTCTCCTTTGATCTGAAGAGTCAGAGCGGCTTTGGTAAAAACGGACGCAAGGGCTTCGACGGCATCATCACCCGTCTGCAGATGGGCGGCTATATCGTCACTGCCGATTTTGAATACCGCAAGGACAAGCATGGCAAGACCTATGGCTGGGGTGTTGCCCGCTACGCCACCCCCGAGCAGCATTTTGGCCAAGCCTTCACCGATGCCGTCTATGTCCGGGAACCCAAAGAATCCAAAGAACGCCTCTTTGCCCACCTCCGCACCCTCCATCCCGACGCACCCGAAAAAATCCTATGGAAACTGATCGGCTGATCCTATGCCGCCTGCATTCTGCAGGCGGCTTTTCTTTTGCGCACCCGAATCCTGTCCGCAACATAGAATGGTGTGAACTCAACCGAAAGGAGAACCTGCATGAGCAGATACAACAGCTATTATCCCAATATGCAGGCTGCGGGCAGAAATACCCTTCCCGGCTGCGGACGCATGAGCCAGAACCGCAATATGCGTTCCGAAACCGGCAATACCTGTCCCCCGGCCTGCCCGCAGCCGCCCGCCCTGTGCTGCGCCCCCGAAAACGGCAGCTGCACCGGAGATGCCCTCCCGGTGGCCATGGCCTATGTCAGCTGGCAGAACTGGCAGACCCCCTATGCCCCCGAGACCGCCCTTTGCCGGGGAACCATTTTCCCCTGCCTCGATCTGCCCTTTCTGGCCTATAAGGGGGTGCGCGTATGATGCCCATCATCCTCAATCCTCCCACCGGTATGCAGCCTTCCTGCGTCACCCCCGACCGTGATGCTGCCCTGCGCCGCCTGCAGCAGGCCGATTTTGCCCTGATCGATGCCAACCTCTATCTGGATACCCATCCCTGCTGCCCCAACGGGCTGGAATATTTCCGCTGCATGCGCATCGAACGCGACAACGCCCTGCGCGAATATGAGATCAATTACGGACCGATCACCATGGACGCTTCCGATGCCTGCACCGGCTGGGATTGGATCGACCGTCCCTGGCCCTGGGAACTGGAGGCATAAACCATGTGGATCTATCAGAAAAAGCTTGAATACCCCATCAACATCCGCAAGCCTGATGCACGCGCCGCCAAGATCATCATGACCCAGTACGGCGGCCCCGACGGCGAGCTTGGCGCTTCCCTGCGCTATCTCTCCCAGCGCTTTTCCATGCCCTACAAGGAGGTCATCGGCACCCTGACCGACATTGGCACCGAGGAACTTGCTCACTTGGAAATGATCTGCACAATGATCTATCAGCTGACCCGCAACCTTTCGATCGAAGAGATCAAGGCCCAGGGCTTTGCCGATTACTTTGTCGATCACACCACCGGCATCTGGCCTGCCGCCGCCACCGGTATGCCCTATACCAGCGCTTCTTTCCAGTCCAAGGGCGACATCATCACTGATCTGCATGAGGATATGGCCGCCGAGCAGAAGGCACGCACGACCTACGACAACATCCTGCGCCTGATCGACGACCCCGACATCCGCGAGCCCATCAAGTTCCTCCGCGAGCGCGAAGTCGTCCACTACCAGCGCTTCGGCGAAAGCCTGCGCATCACACAGGATAAACTCAACGAAAAGAACTTCTATGCCTTCAACCCGTCTTTTGACAAAACACCCCCCGCGATCTCGTAAAACAACAGCAAAAAGAGCGCCCCGACAGGGCGCTCTTTTTGCTTCACCGCTGAATCCACGCTGAAAAAACTGACGCATTTGAAAATATACCGTACAATACGAAAGTGAACATTTTCCTGTGGTTCAACATAAAATGTTCCCTGCGAAAAGCTCCTGTAAAGAATGGATTATAGAAAGGAAAAACTATGGATATCACACCGCTGTATGGCACGATCTGGGCGCTGTTTCCCCCGATCGTCGCGATCATTCTGGCGCTGCTGACCAAGGAGGTCTATTCCTCTCTGTTCATCGGTATTCTGGCCGGCGCACTGATGTATTCCAATTTCAGCGTCGTTGGCATGATCGAGCATACCATCTCGATCATCAGCTCCCGTCTGGGCAGCAATGGCGGCATTATCGTCTTCCTGATCTGCCTGGGCATCATCGTATCGCTGATGCAGGCCTCCGGCTGCTCGAAGGCCTTTGGCAGCTGGGCAGCAGGCATCATCAAGACCAAGCGCTCGTCGCTGGTCTTCACCACCCTGCTGGGCCTGTTCTTCTGCATCGACGACTATTTTAATTCGCTGACCACAGCCAATATCATGCGCCCCATCACCGACAAACACAAGGTCAGCCGTGCACGTCTGGCCTATAATGTTGACTGCACCGCCGCCCCCATCTGCATCATTGCCCCCATTTCCAGCTGGGCAGCCGCTGTTGCCTCCTATGTTCCCCCCGAGGTCGAGGCCGACGGCTATGCCCTCTTCCTTCAGGCCATCCCCTTCAACCTCTATGCCCTGCTGACCCTGACCATGCTGATCACGCTGGCCATTCTGAAGTTCGACTTCGGCCCCATGCGCGGCTATGAATATCTGGCCGAAGAAAAGGGCGACATCTACGGCGGCACCGGTGATATGTATGCCAACATCTCCACCGTCAGCAACGACAATCCCCTTGGCAAGGCCATGGATATGTTGCTGCCCGTTATCGTTCTGATCGGCGGCTGTATCTTTGGTCTGATCTACACCGGCGACTTCTTCTCGGGCGAGGGCGTCGGCTTTATCGAAGCCTTCAGCGCCTGCGACGCCTATATGGGCCTGCTCATCGGCGGCCTGATCGCGCTGGCCTTCACCATCATCTACTACTTCCTGCGCGGCATCATCACCATGGAACAGTTCGTACAGTGCATCCCCGACGGCGCCGTTGCCATGACCCCTGCGCTGTTTATTCTGACCCTGTCGTGGGGCATCGAGGGTATCTGCCGCGAAAGCCTGGGCGCCGCCGTTTTTGTAAAGGCTGCCTTTGAAAACAGCGCCTTCCCCATGTGGCTGCTGCCCCCCATTCTCTATCTGCTGGGCACCTTTGTCTCTTTTGCAACCGGCACCTCCTGGGGTACCTTCGGCATTCTGATCCCCATCACCTTCGCCATCTTCGGCTATCAGGTCAGCGACCTCTGCATGATCTGTCTGTCGGCGACGCTGGCCGGCGCCGTTACCGGCGACCATTGCTCGCCCATCTCTGAAACGGCCATCATGTCTTCGACCGCCGCTCAGGTCGATTTTATGACCCATGTTATGACCCAGCTGCCCTATGCCCTCTTCACAGCAGGTTTCTCGCTGGTCGGCTTTGCGCTGATGGGCATCATCCAGCACTGGATCGTCACCCCCATCATGATGCTGGTCATCGTTGCCGTACTGCTGGTTCTGAAGAAGCACTACAGCGGCAAGCCTGTAAAGGTCAAATATGTCAGCAAGAATGTGGCAAAGTAGTCCTCTGCCTCCATACCCTTTCATCGAAATCTTTTTCAAACATAAAACACCGCATTCGGATCGAATGCGGTGTTTTTTTATCTCATCTGAAGTTTTGATTTACTCGGTGACTGTACCGTCGTCATACTGGGGATTCCAGAATGCTTCATACAGAGCCTCGGCATCCTTACGCATATCATAGGAGAATGCGTCGGGCAGCAGAACGGCATCCAGCTCGCCGTTTTCCAGAGCGATCAGCTGTGCGGAACGCTCGACAACGGCAAACTCAATCTCGGTCATGGGATTGATGCCGTCACGGTCGAACATACGGGCTGTGATGTTATAG
>JAFQKM010000071.1 GCA_017396925.1 Clostridia bacterium | reverse complement strand
CAGGATCCGCAGCACACGGCTGTTGATGCGCTTTTTGATGTTTTCCAGCACCTTGGCCGCATGGACATCGGCCTGCAGGTTAGGCTTCTGTTCGGAAGCCTGCATTTCGGCCAGCAGCTGCCGGCAGGCGGCACATCCGGCCAGATGTTCGTCGATGACCTTTCGGCTTTCTTCGCTGCACACCCCATCGATATAGAGGGGCAGCAGGTCCTGTATGACGGAACAGGGATAATTCATTGGATCTCCTCCTTGATCTTCACTTTGGCCCGATAATAGGTGACCCTTGCCCAGCTTTCGCTCTTGCCGAACAGTTCGCCGATTTTGGCAAAAGGCAGCTCGCCGAAGGTCCGCAGCCAGAATACCTCTTTATATGGCTCGGACAATCCGTGCAGGGCCTTGTGGATGGCATAGGCCGCTTCCTTGTCGGCCAGCCGGTCGGTCAGATCAATCCCATCGGGCAGCTGCTCGAGCAGGGGATCACCGGCCAGCTCACGGCGGCGGGTATGGTCGATATAGACATTGCGGGCGATCCGGCACAGCCATGTGCTCAGGCGGCTCTCGCCTTTAAAGCGGTCGATCTGCCGCAGGGCCTTGAAAAAGGTCTCCTGTGTAATCTCCTCGGCCAGCACCGGATCGCGGCAAAGACTGACGGCGAACTTGTAGACGTCGGTAAAGTTCTGCCGGTAGATCTCGTCAAAATCCTGCACATGCTCACCTTCCTTTCATCTGTTAGACGCAGAAATATGCCATTCGTTTCAAAAACTTAAAAAATAAAAAATCCGCCCCACGGAAAATTCCGTGGGGCGAAAATATGTGTCTTACTTTTCGATAATGGAAGGAACGCCTTCAACACCGGCGCAGAGCAATGCCATGAGGTAGGTTTCCTGTACGCCCTTGTAGGCACCCTCGATGGGATATTTCTCTCCCAGATTATGGACAAGCGTATCGACTTTGGTTCCCTTGGGATAATATCCGCGGCCGATGCAAATGGCCGGGATCCTTTTTCCAATGGCCATATTGCAGTTGGTCGAGCCGCCGCGGTTGATGACCGGCTCGATGCCCAGATGCTCAATGACCGAATACACACCCTCGACGATGGGCGCGTGGACATCCTGCGTACCGGCAGGCACATCGCAGTAGATCTTGCTGTCCCACGTGATGGTATCCTTGCCCCAGCAGGCGGTCTCCTCGTCGCAGGCCTCCTGAATGGCGGCAAAAATACGGTCGTTCAGATCGTCCAGCAGCTCGGCCGAATTGGAGCGAAAATTAAACTTGATGGTGGCTTTGGGCGGGATGGCGTGGACACCGGCATCGTTGCCCGCGTGGAAGTTGGACACGCAGAAGGTAGTGCGGGGATCCTTGGCTACCTTGAGCGCTGCGATCTTGGCAACGGCACGTCCGGCCGCATGGAGCGGATTGGCCATAGTACCGAAGGCCATATAGGCATGGCCGCCGATGCCGTAGAAGTTGACCTCGTAGGTCTTAAAACCGGTGGCTTCATAGGTGATCTCGGCGATATTGGCACCGTCGATGCTGATCGAAGCATCGATTTGTCCCTCGTTGTCGTCGAGAAAAGCCTTCATACCGCCCAGAGAACCCATGCCCTCCTCACGGGTGGTGCCGACGAAGATGATATCACCGGTATGACGGACCTCTGCGCCCTGGATGCCGCGGATGACCGACAGCAGCATAGCCAGCGCACGGGTGTCGTCACCGATACCGGGCGCATAAAGATAGCCCTCTTTTTCCTCAACACTTTTGACGCTGCCGAAGGGGAAAACGGTATCCAGATGGCCCTCGACCAAAACGGTGGGGCCATTACCCGTGCCTTTCAGTGTGCCGACCACGTTGCCGCCGCGGTCGATATGCACGTTGGCAAGGCCCAGTTCTTCAAACTTCTGCCTAAAGACGGCGGCGCGGTTTTCCTCATGGAAGGTAGGGGCCTCGATGAGCGTCAGCTCGACCTGCTCCTGTATGCAGCGCACCTGGTCCTGTTCGATCAGCTCAAAGCCTTCGGCGACCGACGGCACAGCCAGCAGGGAAGCCAGACGATCTTTTATTTTCTGACTGACGATGTATTCCATACTTCCGGCCTCCATCAGTCACAGACGTTGAAATTGACGTGCTTGTACTCCATCAGCTTATCGGCCATTTCCTTGCCGTATTCGGCTGTAAAGTCCTCCAGAACGGCAGCGCTCAGCTGACGGCCCTCCGCACCAAAGATCGCCTCGGTGACCTCAGCAAAAGACCAGTAGGAATGGGCGCAATGGTACTCGAAGGGCTTGAGGTATTCTTCCTTCTTGGGGTACGCCCTACCTTCCTCGATGCCGGCATTTTTAATGCAGTGGATGCAGTATTCGCTCTTGTGCAGCGTCTGAGGGACCAGATAAGTAATGTAGGGGTTAAAGCCGCGGCAGATGGAGTTGTCCAGATGCGCGCAGTATTCGTGACCGGCCTCGATCAGCCCCATTTCCTTAAACTGAGTATGCCAGGGGCAGCGATGGACCTTGAGCGCGTAATCGGGGCAAACGCTGATCATTTCGCGCAGATTGTTGATGCCTTCTTCCATGATCTCGGGAGAATTGACCCATTCACCGTACTGCAGATAGGTGCCGTAATCCAGCTCCATGCCGTCGCGGATGGCGCGCTGAGCCATGCGGCGGCCGCGCTGCTCAGCATAGTACTGGGTGCCGTGAACAAAGGCCTTGCGGCCGCGCTCGCCGAACTGCTCGGTCAGACGGGTGTGGAAGCGGGCGGCGATAAATGCGTGAACTCTTTCTGTAAATGCCATAGGGAATCTCCTCTCAAAATCGTTTTTATATATTATAACATAGGCCTAAAGATATTTCCACACACAGACTTTTTGGATATAAAATACACCCGTCTGCACTTTCTGCAGACGGGCGGCGGCATTTCTATAAAACTTTTGCAAGGAAGTCCTGCAGACGGGGGTTTTCGGGCTTTTCAAAGAAGGTCTTGGGGTCTTCGTCGACCAGGATCTTGCCCTGATCCATGAAGATGACGCGGGTGCCGACCTCGCGGGCGAAGCCCATCTCGTGGGTGACAACGACCATGGTCATGCCGTGCTTGGCCAGGTCGCGCATAACTTCGAGAACCTCGCCGACCATTTCGGGGTCGAGGGCCGAGGTGGGCTCGTCAAACAGCATGACCTCCGGCTGCATGCAAAGGGCGCGGGCGATGGCAACGCGCTGCTTCTGGCCGCCCGACAGCTGCGAGGGATAGTCGTGGGCTCGGTCGGCCAGACCGACGATGCCCAGCAGGCGCATGGCGCGCTCCTCCACCGTTCTGTGGTCTTCGCCCTTGACCTTGATGGGGGCCAGGGTCAGATTTTCCAGAATGGTCTTGTGGGGGAAGAGGTTGAAGTGCTGGAAGACCATGCCCATCTTCTGACGATGGACATTGATATCGACCGACTTGTCGGCGATATTGACCCCCTCGAAGATGATCTCGCCCGAGGTGGGGACCTCCAGCATATTGAGGGTGCGCAGCATGGTCGACTTGCCGCTGCCCGAGGGACCGACGATGACGACGACCTCGCCCTTGCGGATCTCCAGCGAGCAATGATCGAGGGCAACGGTCATATTGCCGTCTTCAAAGCGCTTGTATACATCCTTAACCTGAATGAGCTTATTTGTCTCCACGGCGCATTCTCCTTTCGAGTGCTTCTACCGCCTTGCCGGCAGGGAAGTTGATGCAGAAATAGATGGCGGCAGCCAGAATATAGGGGGAAAGGGGCAGGAAGGTGGCGCCTGCTGTGGTCTTTGTGCCCCACATCAGATCCTGTACACCCAGATAACCGATGACCGAAGTCTCCTTGATCATGGTGACCAGCTCGTTGGCCAGGGTGGGGATGATGTTCTTGATGGCCTGGGGCAGGACGATGTAGCGCATGGTCTGCGCCTGGGTCAGACCCAGCGAACGGGCAGCCTCGGTCTGGCCCTTGTCGACGGCCAGAATACCGGCACGGATGCTCTCGGCAACATAGGCCGAGCTGTTGAGGGCCAGCGCAACGACACCGGGAATGAAGATCGCGGTATCGATGAAGCCGAACATCTTATAAGAGGGGAGGGTGATGGCGGTAAAGGGGCCAAAGTAGACGATGAACAGCTGGACCAGCAGAGGGGTCGAGCGGAACACCTGAATGTAGGCACCCGAAATGCCGCGCAGGATCTTGCTCTTGGACAGACGCATCAGCGCCAGACAGAGCGCGGGGATGATGGCCACAAATACCGAGACCACCGATAAAAGCAGGGTACAGATGATGCCGTTGATGAAATAGGGGGCATAATCCGGCAGGAAGCTGAAATTGGTCATTCTCTGCCAAAGGGTCATAATATTCTCTCCTTAAAAATATATCTTTTCACTGCAAAACCGATGCCGGGAATAACCCGGCATCGGTACAGATTTTTTATTGCTTCAATTATTCTTCCGAAGCGGTGGTCGCATCGGCCAGCCACTGCTCGTAGAGGCCCTTTTCGGTGATCTCGGCAATGGTCTTGTTGATCTGCTCCATGTAGCCGTTGGGATCGCCCTTCTGGACCCATACAGCCATACCGTCGACAACGGGGAAGTCGATCTCTACAGCGACCAGACCGTCGTTGGCATCGATGTAACCCTGGCCGGCATTGCCGTCGACCAGTGCGGCATCACACTTGCCGTTGAGCAGGTTGTTGAAGATATCGGGAACGGCCTGCAGCAGCAGAGTCTCGCAGCCGGGCAGGTTTTCTGTGGCAACATCGGGGAAAATGGTGCCGGTCTGAACGGCGACCTTTGCGCCCTCGAAATCGTCGGCGCCCTTGAACTTTTCGGCATCGTCGACACGGATGACCAGCATCTGATCGACCTCGCTGTAGTAAGGATCGGAAGCGTCGGCCTGCTGGATACGCTGATCATCGGGGTTCATAGCGGCGATGACCATATCGATGGTGCCGCCCTGCAGCTCGTTGAGCAGTGTCTCAAAAGCGACGTCCTTGATCTCCATCTCTACGCCCAGGTCGGCAGCGACCTTCTTGGCCAGCTCGATGTCGGAGCCGAGGATGGTATCCTTGCCCTCGATCATCTTGTGGAACTCAAAGGGTGCATAGTCGGCGGAAGTACCGATGACGATCTTTTCCTTGCCTTCTTCCTTCTCTTCGCCGCCGCATGCGACCAGAGCGAACATCATCATGAGGGCCATCAGCATAGCCATAAGCTTTTTCATGTTTTTCATAAATCTTCTTTCCTTTCGTATAGATCTTTGATCCCGTTTTGATCGGGTTTGTTTCGATGGGATAATTATACGATGCCCGGAATAAATATGCAACCCCTTTTCGTATGGCACTTTGCACAAAATTTCTGCAGTCTTTTGTGAAGTTTCAAGCGTTTTTGCATATTCTCAAAGAAGTCAGTGAATATCCTCTGCATAAACAATCATTTCCAGGGTTTTTATGCGCCCGCATGATTATTCCCTTTTTCGGTTATTTTTGACCTTTTTGTAAAATCGTGCGGCGCTGCCTTTTCCCCATCTTCTGTTTGTGCTATTATTATATATTAGGAAGAGTTCGGGGTGTATACCCCATGGAGGAATAGATAT
>JAFQKM010000002.1 GCA_017396925.1 Clostridia bacterium | reverse complement strand
GTTCGGCCTTGTCGCCCCAGATGGGCAGAACATCGACCGTGACGTCGACACGGGGCGCCTGTCCGACGGTGATGGCACCGATTCGGGTCATAACGATCGCTCCTTTCGTTTTTTCTTTCTGCTTGTATTATACAGGAGAATGCCGCCGTCGTTCTCGCCAAAAAAGAAGCCGTAAAATTGGATAATTGAGAGAAAATACAAACATTTCAATTTCAATCCCCTATGCTAAGATGGTATCATCCACCCAAAACCATTTACAAGGGAGATAAAGAGATGAACTTTTTAGAGGAAAGAATCGTAAAAGACGGTGTTGTAAAGCCCGGCAACGTTCTGAAGGTCGACAGCTTTCTGAACCATCAGATGGATATTGCGCTGATCGAAGAGATCGGCCGCGAGTTCAAGCGCCGCTTTTCCGACAAGCACATCACCAAGGTCATGACCATTGAGGCATCGGGCATCGGCATTGCTGCCTTTGTTGCCAAGGAGTTCGGCGTCCCCATGGTCTTTGCCAAGAAATCCAAATCGATCAACATCGACGGTGACATGTATGTGGCCGAGGTCGAATCCTTCACCCATGGCAACAAGAATCAGGTCATCGTTTCCAAGCGCTTCCTGCTGCCCGGCGATCATCTGCTGATCATCGACGACTTTCTGGCCAACGGCTGTGCCCTGCAAGGTCTGATCTCGCTGGCCGAATCGGCCGGTGCCACCATCGAAGGCCTCGGCATCGTCATTGAAAAGGGCTTCCAGCTGGGCGGCAAGGTCATCCGTAATCTGGGCTACAAGCTGGAATCGCTGGCCATCGTGGATGCCATGGATGCCGAGACCGGCGCCATCACCTTCCGCGCACAGGAGGAACGGTAATGTCGAAGCATAACGGCAGCGCCGCCTCCATCGAGAACATTTACACACTGGACGGCAAGGTGCCTCTGCTGCAATCGATCCCCTTCGGCCTGCAGCACGTTCTGGCCATGTTTGTCGCAAACATCGCCCCCATTATGATCGTCACCGGTGCCAGCGGCCTTTCCACCCGGGAAACCGCCTCGCTGATCCAGACCGCCATGATCATGGCCGGTATCGGTACCCTTGTCCAGCTCTTCACGGTCTGGAAGCTGGGTGCCCGCCTGCCCATCGTCATGGGCATCAGCTTCACCTTCGTTTCGGTCTTCTGCTATGTCGGTCCCAAATGGGGCTATGGTGCCATCATCGGCGCTGTGCTGATCGGCGGCGTCATCGAAGGTCTGCTTGGCTTCTTTGCAAAATACTGGCGCAAGCTGATCTCCCCCATCGTTTCGGCCTGTGTTGTCACCGCCATCGGCTTCAGTCTGCTGAGCGTTGGCGCCAACTCCTTTGCCGGCGGCGTCGGCGCAGCCGATTTTGGCAGCGCACAGAACTGGATCCTGGGCAGCATCACCCTGATCTGCTGCATCAGCTTCAATATTCTTGCCAAGGGCCACTTCAAGCAGCTTTCGGTCCTCTTCGGTCTGGCGGTCGGCTATGTCGTTGCCCTGTGCATGGGCAAGATCGATCTTTCGGCGCTCAACGGCATTGCGCTGGTCTCCCTGCCCGAGATCATGCCCTTCAAGCCGGTCTTTAACCTGAGCGCCATCATTTCTGTCGTTATGATCTTCCTGGTCTCGGCCACCGAGACCATCGGTGATACCTCTGCCATGACCAGCACCGTTCTGGGCCGCGAAGCCACCGACCGTGAGATCTCCGGCAGCCTGGTCTGCGACGGTCTGATCAGTACCCTGTCTGCCTGCTTTGGCTGTATGCCCATCACCTCTTTCAGCCAGAACGTCGGTCTGCTGGCCATGACCAAGGTCATCAACCGCTTCACCATCGCCACCGGCGCGGGCATCCTGCTGCTGGCCGGCATCTTCCCCGCCTTCGGTGCCGTTCTGGCCACCCTGCCCGAAGCCGTTCTGGGCGGCTGTACCATTATGATGTTCGGCAACATCGTCGTTTCCGGCCTGCAGATGATCAGCAACTGCGGCTTCAGCCAGCGCAACATCACCATTGCTGCCCTGTCGCTGAGCCTTGGTCTGGGCTTCACACAGGTCCCCGATATCTTCAACATCTTCCCCAGCATCGTCCGCACCATCTTTGCGGAAAACTGCGTCGCCGTCGTCTTCCTTGCGGCCATCATCCTCAATCTGGTCATGCCCAAGGACAAGAACGACTGATCTTCTCCATAACACACCAAAAGCCCCGTCCTGTTTGGCAGGACGGGGCTTTATGCATATTGGTCGTCTTCCATTTTATTTGTGTCCGACGCTGCGGACAAATTCCTTTACCTTTTCAAAGGTGATATCGCTGAGGGCGTGCTCGATGCGGCAGGCGTCTTCGGCGGCGACGTCGGCGGGAACGCCGATGGCGGTCAGCCAGGCCGACACGAAGCTGTGGCGCTCGTAGACCTTATGGGCGATCTCCATGCCTGCATCGGTCAGCTCGATCCAGCCCTCCTTGTCGACCGTGATATAGCCGTTGGTCTTAAGCAGATTGACGGCACGG
>JAFQKM010000070.1 GCA_017396925.1 Clostridia bacterium | reverse complement strand
GACCTGGGTATCGTCGCCGAAGTCTGCGACACAGTCGCCGTTATGTATGCCGGCCGCATCGTCGAACAGGGCACTCTGGTCGATATCTTCGACCACACCAAGCATCCCTATACCGAGGGTCTCTTCAACTCCCTCCCCAACATCAAGAACCGTACGGCCATGCTCAAGCCCATCAAGGGCCTGATGCCCGACCCGACCGAACTGCCCGAAGGCTGCACCTTTGCCCCCCGCTGCGACTATGCTACCGAAGAATGCTTCAAGCGCCGTCCCCAGCTGGTCAAGGTCAGCGATACCCACAGCTTCGCCTGCCTGGCCTATGAGCAGGAAGGCTTCCATATCAGAAGGGGGATGAAATAATGGCAGATAAGCTTTTACAGGTACGTCATCTGAAGAAATACTTCAAGACCGGCGGCGGTATGCTCCATGCCGTTGACGATATCAGCTTCGATCTGGACCGCGGCAAGACCCTGGGTCTGGTCGGCGAATCGGGCTGCGGCAAGAGCACCACCGGCCGCTCTATCCTGCGCCTCATCGAGCCGACAGCCGGTGAAGTTCTGTTTGAAGGCAAGGACATCACCAAGGTCTCCAAGCTCGAAATGCGCCGTGTCCGCAAGGATATGCAGATGATCTTCCAGGATCCCTTCTCGTCGCTGGACCCCAAAAAGACCATCAACCAGATCATCTCCGAACCCATCCGCATCAACCGTATCCTGACCGACAAATATGCCATTGAAGACCGTGTCCTTGAACTGATGGAGACCGTTGGTCTGGCCGAGCGTCTGATCAACAGCTATCCCCACGAGCTGGACGGCGGCCGCCGCCAGCGTATCGGCATCGCCCGTGCACTGGCCATGGAACCCAAGCTGATCGTCTGTGACGAGCCGGTTTCGGCCCTGGACGTTTCCATCCAGGCACAGATCCTCAACCTGCTGAAGACTCTGCAGCAGCAGATGGGCCTGACCTATATCTTCATCACCCACGACCTGTCGGTCGTCAATCACTTCTCTGACGAGATCGCCGTTATGTACCTCGGTTCGATCGTCGAGAAGGCCCCTGCCGAAGAGCTGTTTGAGAATCCCATCCATCCCTACACCAAGGCCCTGCTCTCGGCTATTCCTATCCCCGATCTGCACGAAAAGCGCCAGCGCATCTCCCTCCGCGGCGAGATCACCAGCCCGGTCAATCTTCCCGACGAGTGCCGCTTTGCCAACCGCTGCGTCGAATGTGACGAGAGCTGCCGCCAGGGCATCCCCCAGCTGCACGAAGTCTCGCCCGACCATTTCGTCGCCTGCTTCAAGCACGGTAAATAAAGAGACCATGCTGACATTGCGGACCCTGACCTATTCCTCCATGGCCCTTCGCATCCTGCTGGCCATTCTGCTGGGCGGCGTCATCGGTATGGAGCGCGGTATGAAAAACCGCCCTGCCGGTCTGCGCACCTACATGCTGGTCTGTCTGGGCGCCTGCATCGTCATGCTGACCAATCAGTATGTCTATCAGGCCTATGGTGTGGGCGATCCCGTCCGTATGGGTGCACAGGTCATCAGCGGCATCGGTTTTCTCGGCGCCGGCACCATCATTGTCACCAGCCGTAATCAGATCAAAGGTCTGACAACGGCAGCCGGCCTGTGGGCCAGTGCCTGTGTCGGTCTGTCTCTGGGCATCGGCCTTTACGAGGTCGCCATATGCGGCAGTCTGGGCATCTTTGCCATTCTGATGCTGCTGGGCGAGTTGGATATCCGGCTGCACAAAAACACCAAGCAGATCGATGCTTATGTCGAACTGCAGCCCGATACATCGATCCGCGCCTTTCTGGACTTTGTCCGTACGCATGATCTGACCCCCAGCAACCTGTTGCCGCAAAGCGACAACGCCGGCAATGCCGGCCTGATCGCATTTACGGTCACGCTGAAAAGCCCGCGCCGCCGCCCCCACGAAGAAGCCATGCTGCTGCTTCGTACCATGGAAGGCATTGCGTATATCGAGGAATTATAAGTCTATCCACACTCCCTTCCTTTTCCTGCCCCATCCGTCAGCTCCCCAAGACGGATGGGGCTTTTTATATGGCGTACAAAAAGAGCGCCTACAGGGGCGCTCTTTGGAAAGATTTATCATTTAAAAAGTATAGGTCTCGGGTTCGGCGGTAAAGGAGCTGAAGGTGGCAGTGGCATTCTTCAGGTAGAGGACCTGGGTATTGCCGTCGTTCTCGTCATAGCGGTTGCGAAGGCCGGGATAGGCATCGAGCATCGACTTTTTGGCTTCCACGCGGTCGTCTTCGATCAGTTCGCCGGCCACACGGAGCCATACGCCATCCTTGAAGGCACAGATCTCGCACTTGGGATTGACGCCCATCTGCTTGGATACCGGCTTGCTCTTGCCGGTCTGGATATAAAGCTTGTCTTCAAAAATATGGGCGGTGCCGAAGGGGCGGACACGGGGCTGATCACCTTCGACGGTGGCCAGATAATAGGTGCCGGCTTCTTTCAGGAATGTACAGACTTTTTTCATGATCGGTTCCTCCTTATATTTATTGGTTCTGTTTACAGCTTATCACAGAATATCCCCGGCCGCAAGGCACGCTGCTATCGCTTTGCCGCCGAAAAGGCAGCGGCTTCGGTGATCCATCCCATCAGTTCTTCATCGATCTCTTCGGGGCTGCCCACCATCACATGATGTGTCCAGCGGTTGGGATAAGGCTCGGTGGCCACATCGATGCGCGGAGAGACTTTGGCGTATTCCAGGCCGAAGGTCACAGTCAGCCAGACCGGCGGACGGTCGGCAGCCTTACGGCAAGGATTGAAGGACACATAGGCAAAGCCGCGTTTGCAGGAAAAGGAGATCTGACTTTTGCCAACCTTGATTCGGACATCGGGAACACGAGCCAGGATCTCTGCTTCCAGCTTTTCATAAATGGGCAATGCTTCGGCGTGTTTTTCAAAAAAGAGCAGAAAATCAGGATACATAGGACGCCCTCCTTTTCTTTTATTGTAGCAGAATCCCACAGCCACCTCAACAGGATGTACTGCCCTTCTTCCTCTCGCCATCTTGACATTTCACACAGGCTGTGTATAATAAAATATTCCACACAACAAGATGAAAGAAAAGAAACGGAGGCGACCCATATGGCATATATCCCCTTCCCCACCATTGATCCTGTGGCCACCGGCCGTAAGATCGTGGAGCTGCGCAAGGCCCGCGGCCTGACCGTCCGCGATCTGCAGAACTTCTTTGGTTTCGAGGAACCCCAGGCCATCTACAAATGGCAGCGCGGCGCCAGCCTTCCCTGCATCGACAATCTGTATGCCCTCAGCGTGCTGCTGGAAGTCCCCATGGAGGAGATCCTGGTAGCGTCGGCACCAAAACTGCATATCGTAAAAAACGAGCAGCAGGCCGCAGCCTGCTGCTCACTTTTATTTTTACCGTTTTTCCGTCCCGCAGCCGAATCGGCACTGCCCCCCATATTGGCCAAAGGCGCGTAAGGCAATACCCGAAGGTGCGGCCCGCCGGCCTCTGTGCCGCTTTGTATCTTCAATGCCCGAAGGCCATATTCCACAGATGGAGACGTTGGGGGGTGTGGATGAAAGATGGGTTGGCAATATGCGTTTGTGCGTATCTGCGAAAGATCGGATGTGGGATGCGTGCTTTGTTCCAAAACAATATCCTTTGCTGCTGCCCGAGGGCAGCTTTTTTGATCTCTCGATCGGTTTGTGCAGCGTTACAGTTCATCTGCACCTGAACCGGGCGCAGGGCCGCAGCCGGGGACGGACGGAAAAACACTTATGCCAGCCAGCCCTCGAAGATGTCGGCAAAGCCATCGTTGACATCAAAGGGCGCCTCGTATTCGACCTCGGCATTGACCATACAGCGATCGATCTCGGAAGAGACAGCGTCGGCGGTTTTGTCGAGCCGGGTCAGATATTTGCGGATGATGTTTCGATCGAAATTGATGGTGGTGACATTGCGGACGTCGCATTTATAGGTGACCTGGTTGCCCTCGGCATTGAAACGATAGCCGAAGCCGCCGTTGGCCACCTGCATTTCCGAACCACGCAGTGCGCTCATACGGCGGAGGGTCTGGGCCGCGCTCTGGCGCAGGGTATTCAGGCACACTTCGCCATCCATGTCGATGGGAAGGGTGTTTTTGGTGCGGCGGATGGCTGCCGAAAGCGCTTCACGCTGTGCCAGGATCCAGAGGAGAAACCCGGCCACCTCGGTGATCCTGTCGGCATAGAGGCAGTCCTGCTCGACCACAACGGTCTCGTTTTCGGCCTCGGGCATGACCTTTTTGCGCAGATAGGTCTTTTCGGTTCGGGTGACGTTGCCGGGGTTATTGAGGATGGCCTGGGCCTCGTCCATCAGCTGCTGCAGCTTATTCTGAAAACGGAATGCTTCTTTCAGGTTCATAACTTTTCTCCTTTTCTCTCTTTTCTCATCACATAACTTCTGTATACAGGATACGCCATGCAAACAGAAAAGTCATTGAACCTGTGGTTTAAAAAATCCCCGGCCGTGTGTCGGGTGTTTATAAAACAGTTAAAGCCGACCTATGGTTTCAATCATAGGTCGGCTTTTTGCAATATTTACCGGTTTTGGAAAGGCTCCCTTGTGTAAAGGGAGCTGTCAGCGAAGCTGACTGAGGGATTGACAACCCCTCCGCTCCTTCGGAGCACCTCCCCTTACACAGGGGAGGCTTTGTGTGAGCAGAGCCGCATATGACGCACTACACCGAATGGTGTATAGAAGTGCGCCCTTTGCCAGTCTGATACATATGAATATGTGCCAATTATCACAATTATTTTACAGCTCTACCAAAGTATCATCATTGAAAGAGTAGATGTTTTCCCTTTTGAATCCGTATAAAGATCCAGGCAAGCTAATATGCGGTTCAAAAGTAAATGCTTCAACAGCGGACAGTTTTTCTGTGTTCCCTTTTTCAATGTAGATACGGTGGCTCTTGTCCTTAACTATGGAATGCCCCAAATTGCCAAGGAAATCAAGGTTAACGTATCCACGGGCTTTGATTTGATCATTTATGTAGTAGAACAGCTCCTCAAACGTTGTGTTCTCGTCCACGAAGCCAAGCATGGCTTTGTGCAGATATGCTTCCATTTTGAGGCCGTCTCGCCATTCGTCATTTTGAATTTGTTCTATGTCTTTGACGATCCTGCCGTTTTCTACGATTAGCGTTCTTGCGTAGTCGCCCCAAACGCAGTTGTTTTGTGGGCTCAAATCTATTGTGATAATATCGTTCATTTCAATAATGTGATCATCTGTTTTATACTCACGACCGGATACCGATACTGCAGTCTTATCGCCAGCAAACACAAAAGAGCCCACATCCCAATACCAAAAGGAATCCGCACCGTGTGAGAGCATATATTCCTCACATAATTTACGAAGTTCAACGAGTGTCATACCGGGCACAATAATTGTTGAGGCATATTCCATAGCAGCTCTATTCAAATTTTGCATTTCGTGAATAGTCATTGTATTTCCTCCGGTTGTTTACACAATTTATAGGCTTTTTTTATTCTATCATAATGACGCAATATATACAAGAACAGGCCCGACAGATCATCCTGTCGGGTCTGTAACTGTTTTATGAGCACCCGCCATTGGCCGGGGATTAAGGATTATTTCTCTTTTTCCAGCAGAAAGACGAATGTACTGTCGGTCGAGCGGTCGGGGCAATATCGGTAGCCCAGGCGATCGAAGCTTTTCACTTTTTCGGGATCGGTGATGTGCCGCTCGGCCATATAGGCCACCATCTCGCCCCTTGCCATTTTGCAGAGGGTACCCTTTTCGATGACCTTGCCGTTTGCCTGCAGTTCGCCGAAAACACAGGTGATCATGCGGACGTCACTCGACAAATGACGGGCGATGCAGCGGCTGTATTCCTCCGAAGCCAGGTTGAGGATGCAGTCGGTCTCGGCAGCCAATGTATCGGCCAGCGCGCTGCCCCAGAAGGCATAGAGGTCTCTGGCCTCTCCCACGCGAAGCCTGGCCCCCATTTCCAGACGGTAGGGCACCACGCCGTCGAAGGGACGAAGGATGCCGTAGAACCCCGAAAGGATGCGCAGATGCTGCTGCACATAGGCAAACTCGCCGTCGGTAAAAACACCGGGCGCCATATAGCGATACTGGATGCCCTCGTAGGCCAGAACGGCCGGCGTCAGGCGCTTGCCGAGATCCATGGTCTGCAGGCGCTCGAAATTGAGCTGTGCAATGCTGTCGTTGCATTTCCACAGCTTCTGCAGGGCGGCATAATCCATGCTGCGCAGCAGCTGCAGCAGCTGCTCGGTGCGGTCGAGAAATGCCGGCAGATCCTGCCAGGGCAGGCTGTCGACATCGGTATTCATTTTCTTGGCCGGTGAAATGATGATTCTCATGTTATGCCCTCCTCTTCTGCCCTTATGATAACAGGTTTTCTTCGGCTGTGCAAACGGCTTAGCGATTGCATTCTTTTCTTTCATACAGTATACTGATGATAAAAGATATATTTTTACCCATCCGTATAGGAGGTATTTATGAAACAACTGGGCTTTTATTATGATCCGGCCGTCTGCATCGGCTGCCGGGCCTGCCAGGTGGCCTGCAAGGAGGAACACAAGCTGCCCTCGGGCGACTTTTTCCGCCGTGTTGAGGCGCTGGAGACCGATGGAAAATGGCAGTTCTACAGCGGCGCCTGCGGTCACTGCAGCAATGCCGCCTGCCTGTCCGTCTGCCCCACCGGCGCCCTCTACCGCGCCGAAGACGGCACGGTGCAGCATCGGGACGACCTTTGCATCGGCTGCGGCCGCTGCGTACACAGCTGCCCCTACGGCGCCGTTTCCCTCAGCCGCATCACCGGCTATGCACAGAAATGCGACGGCTGCCTTTCTCGCCGTGCCGCCGGCAGAAACCCGGCCTGCGTCGACGCCTGCCCCGTCCGCGCCCTGCACTTCGGCCCCATCGGCGAGCTGAAGGAGCAGTTCGGCAGCTGCGGCGCTTCCCTCCCCTTCCTGCCCGATCCGGCCATCACCTCCCCCAATCTGCTGATCCGCGGCAGTGAAACAACCGCGCTGCCTGCGGCTGAAACCACACCCGAAACCGCCCCGCTGCCCCGGTCGGACAGCGAGGCCGCCATCGTCATTCTGGGCAGCGGTGCTGCCGCCGTATCGGCTGCCAGGGCCATCGCCGAACAGGCTCCCAAGGCAAAGATCACCATGATCTCCCGCGAAGTTCGCCTGCCCTACAGCCGCCCCATGCTGTCGAAGGGCCTGCTCGACAGCTTCGCCCTCGACCGTTATCCCATCGTCGGCCGGGACTGGCTGGCTGCCCATACAGAAACCATCTGTGCCGCCGTCACCGCCATCGATCCCAAAGCCCATACCGTCCTGCTGGACGATGGCCGCAAGATCCCCTATGACAAGTGCATTTACGCGCTGGGCATGGACTGCTTTGTGCCCCCCATCGAGGGCCATGCGCTGCCCGGCGTCTACACCCTGCGCGATGATACCGATCTGCATAAGCTCCGCAAGGCCATGCTGACCGCCCGTAACGCCGTTGTCATCGGCGGCGGCATCACCGGCCTCGAGCTGGCATGGGAGATGCACAAGGCCGGGCTGGAGGTTGCCGTCCTCGATATGCTGCCCCAGCTGCTGGGCCGCATCCTTGATGCACACACCGCCGACCGCCTGCGTGCCGCCATCGAGCAGAAAGGCATCGTCATCGACACCGGCGTACAGATCGCCGCCATCGAAGGTGAAACCCATGCACAGGCTGTGCGCCTGCAGAGCGGCAAGACCTACGCTGCCGACCTTGTGGTGCTCTCGACCGGCTACCGCGCCAATACAGCCATCGCCAAAGCCGCCGGCCTGACGGCCGACCGCACCGTTGCGGTGGACGATCACCTCTGCACCTCCGTTCCCGACATTCTGGCCTGCGGCGACTGCGCATCCTGCAGCACAGCCACATGGCTTCAGAGCACCGATCAGGGCCGCATTGCCGGCCTCAACGCCCTGGGCTATGACCTTGCCTATACCACCCCTGCCGAACCGGCCATGATCCACACTGCCGACACCTCGCTGATGGTGGTAGGCGACATGGGCAAGCAGAGCGGCACGGAATACACCTTCATCGAAGGGGTCCTGCCCCCGAAGGAAGGAGTTTTCCGCATCAACGAGCCCACACCCCTCCGCCGCGGCACAGCCTATACCCTCTGCCTGCGGGACGACCGCATCTGCGGCATTGCTCTGCTGGGCGATCTCTCGCCCATGCAGACGGCTCAGCAGGCCGTATCGGAAGGCTGGAGCGCCGACCGCTTCTGCGCCGCCCTGTAGAAAGGAGATTCCATATGAAAGACAATCTGCTTGGCCGCTGGCTTCAGGCCAGCCGCCTTTCCAACTTCTTCACCGCCTTTGCCGGCTGGCAGGAAGAGGGCTTTCCCGAAGATCCCCAAGCGCTGATGCAGGAATATCAGGAGCTCTTCATGGGGGTCCATGCCGATATCCACATCCCTCTGTGGGCCTCGGTCTGCAAGTATGCCGAAGGCAGCCTCTGGGACGAGACCACCCTCCAGGTCCTGCATTTTTATCATAACTGGGGTTATACGCCCATCGAAATGGACGGCAACCCCATCGACTATATCGGCCAGCAGCTGCGCTTTGCCGCCTACCTTCTGGCCTGTGCCCGCCGCGACCCCAAGGAGGGGCAGAAGTATACCGACGCGCTGGAAGCGTTCAACGCCCTCTATCTGCTCGATACCGTCCGCGAGGTGATCAAGGGCATCCGCAAGCATTCCCAGACGCCCCTCTTCCTCCGTGTGGCCGATCGGCTGATCGACTTCTGCCGCGGCGCCGCACCCGAGGCCCTCTGCAGCCCCGAAGACTGCCGCGAGCATCTGCTCTGCTGGGAGGCCTATGAAAAGGGCCCCGGCGATCCGATCTCCGCAGGCGAAATCCATCATATCAAGACGGCCGGACGCAACAACTGCGGCGGCAAATGCGCCGTTCACGCCACCGAACAGGATGGCTGTATCCTCGGTCTCGAGACCGGCTGCGACATCGGCGAGCCTTCCATCCGTGCCTGCGTTCGCGGCCGCGGCTACCGCAAGACCTATATGACCGGCGAGCGCCTGCGCTATCCCATGAAGCGCATCGGCAAGCGCGGCGAGGGCCGATTTACCCGCATCAGCTGGGAGGAAGCCGCCGACATCATCGCGTCCGAATGGGTACGCATCCGTGATACATACGGCGTCGGCGCACGCTATGTCAACTATGGCACCGGCATCAGCGCCACCATCCGTCCCGACCGTCTGGCCAAGCGCCTGCTCAATCTCGACGGCGGCTATCTCGAGCTTTTCGGCTCCTACAGCTCGGCCTGTGCCCAGTATGTCACCCCCTATATCTACGGCGACAATCTGAGCGGCAACAGCGTCGAAGATCTGCTGAATACCAAGCTGCTGATCCTCTGGGCCCACAATCCCACCGAGACCATCTTCTCGCCCCAGCTCAGCTATATGATCATGCAGGCCAAGCAGCGCGGCGCCAGGGTCATCGTCATCGACCCGCGCAACAGCGACAGCGCCATGGCCTTTGCCGACCAGTGGATCCCGGTCACCCCCTCCACCGACGGCGCACTGGCCAACGCTATGGCCTATGTCATTCTGGAGGAAAACCTGCAGGATCAGGCCTTTATGGATCGTTTCTGCCTCGGCTTTGATGAAGAGCATATGCCCGAAGGCGCAGATAAAACCCAGAACTTTAAAAACTATCTCTTTGGCGGCCTCGACGGCATCCCCAAGACACCCGAGTGGGCCGAACCGATCACCGGTGTTCCGGCCGAAACCATCCGTGCCCTCGCCCGTGAATATGCCGGCACCAAACCGGCCTGCATCCTGCCCGGCCTCGGCGCCCAGCGCATCGGCAACGGCGAACAGACCGTCCGCGCCATCGCGGCCCTGACCGCCCTCACCGGCAATATCGGCATCCCCGGCGGCGGCGCAGCCGGCGTGGGTATGTCGAAGGAGGAGGCCCAGCCCGGCTTCCCCATCGGCGACCGCCCCTATAAGGGCACCATCTCGGTCTTTCTGTGGCTGCAGGCCATCGAGCGCGGCGCGCAGATGACCCGTAAGGACGACCATATCCAGGGCGTGGAAAAACTGGATACCGACGTCAGGATGCTCTTCAATCTGGCCGGCAACACGCTGATCAACCAGCATTCCGACATCAACCACACCATCGAGGTGCTGCAGGACGAAAGCAAGTGCGAGTTTATCCTCTGCACCGATGTCTTTATGACCCCCAGCGCAAAGTTTGCCGATATTCTGCTGCCCGGCACCTCCTTCCTCGAGGAAGACAACATGGCCGGCCCCTGGCGCCAGGGTCACTATCTGCTGCACCACAACCGCGTCATCGAGCCCATCTTCGGCTGCCGCGACGAATACCACTGGCTGGCCGATGTGGCCAAGCGCCTCGGCCTGTGGGAAGCGTGGTCGGCCGGCCACGAGACCCGCGAAAGCTGGCTGGAAGACATCTACAACGGCCTGCGTGCGCAGGAGCCCGAGCTGCCTCCCTATGCCGACTTTAAGGCGAATGGCGGCTATACCTATAAAAACGGCCGCACCTATATCGCCTATGCCGATCAGATCCGCGATCCCGTGCGTCACCCCTTCAAGACCCCCTCGGGCAAGATCGAGATCTATTCCCAGCGGCTGGCCGACTTCGGCAAGGCAGATATCCCGGCACTGCCCAGTTATCTCCCCTGCCCCGAAGGCCCCCACGATCCTCTGCGCGAGAAATATCCCCTTCAGCTGATCGGCTGGCATACCAAGCGCCGCTGCCATTCGATCCACGACAACAACCCGTGGATGGAAGAGGCCGATCCCCAGCGCATGTGGATCCATCCCGACGATGCAGCGGCACGCGGCCTGAAAACCGGCGATCTGGCCAAGGTATGGAACGACCGCGGCGTCATCCATATGCCGGTCTTTGTCACCGACCGCGTGGTGCGCGGCGTGGTGGCCATCGCCCAGGGCGCATGGTACAAGCCCGATCGATACGGCGCCGACAAGCGCGGCTCGATCAATGTCCTGACCTCCGGCCGCCCGATGCCGCTGGCCAAGGGCAATCCCCAGCACACCAATCTGGTCGAGGTCTGTGCCCTGTAAAAGAGGCTTGACCTGTGGCCTGTCCACAGGTGTATAATCATCCTGTCTTAAATATCCGAAAATCTCTGAGCAAAAATACCTAAAGCCAAAGGCCATGGTATTGCGCCGAGGCAGATCCGGCATCTGCCTCCAGGGTGGCAAGGGAAACCGAACCGCCTTCCGTGTTTGAAAAAGAGATGCTTTTCGGCGCAGCCGACGGCTGCGTCTGATCGTGCATCCTTTATTACGGTCGGACGCAGCCTTTTTGTATGCTTCCGGCCGCCGAAAGGAGCGAACCGCAAATGCAAGGCATCCGCCTGCGAAAAATGATCTTCTGGGCCTTGTGCTGTGCATTGGGCATCTTCAGCAAGCGTCTGGTGGCCCCCATCGCCAACACGATCACCGGGGCACTGCACATCCCCGGCGGCATCGGCACGGCCTTTTCCATGATGTTCATGGCTGTGGCCGCCGTGCTGGCCCCCTATCGCTGGAGCTGCACCAAAATGTCGGCCGTGCAGAGTGCGCTGGCCCTCAGCGTGGGCTCGGTGGGCAGCATGGGCATCCTGTCGCCGCTGGGCTACATCATCCCCGGCATGCTGATGGATCTCGTCTTTGCCCTCGGCCGCAGGCTCAAGCTTGCCCCCGGCGACCGACTGGTTTTTGCCAACGCAGCCGGATCGGTGGCCGCCGCGCTGACGGCCAATGCCATCGTTTTTCATCTGTGGGGCATCATCCTGCTGGTTTATGCCTGTGTGGCGGCCCTCTCGGGCATGCTCTTCGGCCTGCTGGGCAGCTGGCTTGCCGGCAAGCTCCGACCGGTTATTACATTCCGCACAGCGGAGGAGGATCAAAGATCATGACTACATCCAAGAAAACCAAAACCATCCTGCTCGTTCTGCTGGCCGTCACCGCACTGGTGGCCGGCATCTATCTGGCCACACGCGCGCAGGTGCCCGAAAATACACTGGCTGTGGAATACGGCGGCAAGACCCATTATGCCGATCTGCAGGGCGTCCGCCTGACCGAGATCCATGGCGAGCGCGTCAACGGCAAGGGCGAAACCAAGCCGGTAGACGGTATGGGTTTTTCCCTGCATGACCTGCTGGCATGGACCCTGGGCGAAGATTTCACCTGTGAGACGGTTACCGCCACAGCCGCCGACGGCTTC
>JAFQKM010000069.1 GCA_017396925.1 Clostridia bacterium | reverse complement strand
GCGCAGAAGTTCAGGGTCACCTGGCGCGACGGCTGGTGCACCATCGTCAACGAGCATTCGGGTAAAGCCCTTGACGTACAGGGCGGCGCCACCCATGCCGGCGCCAACGTATGGCAGTATGAACAGAACAACTCCGATGCACAGAAATGGGAGCTGATCCCCACCCACGACGGCTATTGGTATATCAAAGCCAAGTGCGGCAAATACCTCGACGTCTCGGGCGGCTCGGCTGCCAACGACACCAATGTGCAGATCTGGGATTTCAACGGCTCGAAGGCGCAGAAGTGGCGCTTCGTCCCGGTCAGCCCCCAGGCCAACGAAGGCTTCCAGTATTATATCCTGCCCACAAGCAACACCGCCCAGGCCCTGGAGATCAAGTGGGCCAGCACAGCCAACTATGCCAAGGCCCGCCTGTTCAGCAAGAATCTGACCAACGCCCAGCTCTTTTCCATCGATTTTCTCGACAACGGCTACTGCCGCATCATCAACGACCGTTCGGGCAAGGCTCTGACGGTCGAGAGCCATTCGGTCGGCGCGAAGGTCTCCCAATACACCGTCCAGAACGGCAACGACCGCCAGGAATGGTATCTGATGCCCACCCTCGACGGGTATTATCAGATCGTCAGTAAAAACGGCTATTACCTCGACGTCCGCAGGAGCGAAGCCTGTGTCAGCTACGCCGTCGACGGCGCTTCCTATCAGAAGTTCAAGCTGGAATCGACCACCAGCTTCACGGTACGCACCCTCGATTGCTCCAGCCTCTACAACTGGCTGCAGAGCAGCCGCTCCATCTTCACCCTTTCCCGGAACTGCATCGTTCAGGATGTGGAAGTGGTCGAATATGGCACCCTAACCTATAAGGTCCCCACAACCCCCAGCTCCACCGCCATCCCCGGCTCGGTGGCCGACGCCCGCGAGCGCCCCTCCTCCAACGGCAACCCCCTGCTCAGCGAGCTGGCGCCCGATTTCAGCTGGGCCAAGGACGCCGCCTTTGATCCCCGCTCGAATGTCCCCGGCAAGATCGTATCGGTACAGGTACCCACCAAGATCCTCTATAAGATCCACAGCCACACCTACAACAGCGGCTTCGGCAACAGCTGGACCTACGCCGGCGGATCGACCTTCAAGTTCATGCAGAGATGCGACTGCGGCCTTTATCAGAACGAGCTGTATTTCGAAGTCCCTCTGCCCGACTTCAGCAAGTATCACGACAATCAGAATACCCAGGATGTCATCAACACCCAGCCCCAGATCAATGTCAAGGGCAGCTCGGGCACTTCGTCGCTGACCTCGGCGCTGGGCGGCTCGACCTCGGTCATCCTGGCGCCCACCACATCGGGCACCGCAAAGACCGGCTCTGCCGCTTCGGCACTGACCTCCAAACTCAAGCTCAACTGATCCCCAAAACAAAACCAACGGCCCCGATCGGCATTCTGGATCGGGGCCGTTTTCTGTATTTCCACGCTGTCATCCTACGACTCGCCAAGAGCCGCCTTCGGCGGTTGCTCGCATGCACAGCGCTGCGGCGCTAGTGAGCGCAGTCGAAGGATCTTATTCCTGTACGCTGCCGGAATGACAATGCGGTTGAGCATCGGTCATGCCCTGCATGATAAAGTGTTGGTTTAGCCGATCTCCC
The DNA here is from genome assembly GCA_017396925.1 of Clostridia bacterium. GTDB lineage: Bacteria > Bacillota > Clostridia > Oscillospirales > Butyricicoccaceae > RGIG1902. The sequence goes on along the minus strand of JAFQKM010000069.1, from coordinate 6,070 downwards.
GGCCATCGATGCTCTGCTCATACTGCTCGATGGTGACGTAATTGTTTTCGTCGGCCAGCAGCAGCCAGGTGTGCACCGCTTTGGGGGTGACCGTGAAGTAGTGGTAGCGGTAGTCCTCATAGCCGTCTTCGTTCGGGCGGACAAAGTCCATGCTCAGGCTGAAGCATTCCTCCACCGGCATCGGCTCGGTGGCGCCATACTTGAGGTAACGGTCGCCTTCCAGCAGATTGCCGGCTTCGATATCCATGCGGACGGCCTCACGCAGCTGGCCGTAGAGGGCATTGGAGAAGCGCAGCTCGCCCTTGTCCCAGCCGTCGATGGGATGGACATTGATGTCCTGCAGGTTCCACAGGCGGGCGTCGTCGAAGAAGATCGAATAGGCGCGGCGCACCAGCACCTGATCGTTGTGCAGATCGGTCAGCAGGCGGTGGTAGCCGAAGGTATCTTCGACATTCTGGTAGGCATTGTCGCCGCGGTACTTCCATGCCGGCAGGCGGTATTCACGCTCGACCTTGCTGCCGTCCTGCAGGTAATAGTCATAGTTGATCCATGTGGTATTCCAGCTGTAGTCCTCCACGGGGCCGCCCGAATAGCGGGCATTCCAGATGTCCTTGTTCTCGGCCTCGTTGGCGATGATCAGCTGATGCAGCTCGATGGCCCTCTGGAAGGCGGCGTCGGTGGGCAGGATCTTGAGGGTATAATCGGTATAGTGGGCATTGACCTCCACATAGGCGATGTCGTCAGCCTTGGGAATATAGGTCTCGATGCCGAAGACGTCGAACTGCAGGGAGGCGCCGCCCAGCAGAATGAGCAGGGCGCAGACGGCAAAGCCGGGCAGGCCCTTCTTAAAGACGCGGAAGCTCTTTTTCAGCAGCATCTCCGAGCCGAAATAGCCGATGGCCGCCGCCACCAGCATACAGACGGTGAACCACAGGGCGCTGGGATCGTCCTCGCCGTAGCGCACCATATAGGAAATGGCATAGAGGACGATCGAGAGGATGAGGGTAAAGCCCAGGGTGACGCAATACTTGAAGACGGGGCGCAGGGGACGGATGGCGATAAACTCGCCGGCGTGCTCGCTGTGGCGCATACGGTAGAGCAGCCACGCAAGGCCGGTCATCACAATACCGACGGCGGCCAGGGCAAACAGATAGCCGATGCCCTCAAACTCCAGCGCGGTGGCAATATGCGTGTCGTTGACCCAATCGTAATGGGTGACCGGGCGGCATTCGCTGTAGATATGCCAGATGGGCGAAAGCCATGTAAAGGTCAGATCGCTGATGTTGTTGACGCCGTAGAAGAACATGGTGGGGATATACCGCACCACCGCTTCGACGGCCACGGCCGTGAAGTTGAGGATGGCGTAAATGATGGGAGCGGCCGCCACATGGCCGGTGACATGGATGCACAGCAGGGCGAAGCCGGTGAAGAAGAGGCACATCAGCCCATACATGCCCCACCACTTGAGGATGTAGACGCCGCCGCCGCGGACGCCCATGCCCAGCTCGACCAGCCAGGTCATCAGGCCGACCACCGCCGCCGGGATCAGTACGCTGCCCAGCGTGACGATCAGATGGGTGGAGAAAACCGTGCTGCGGCGCACCGGCATGGAATGATAGAAGCTGGTGCTGCGGGCGCTCATCAGATAGTTGTTGAGCACGCCGGCAATGACGGCGCAGAAGAAGCAGGCCATCAGCGTGCCGCCGATAAAGACGGTGTAGTAGACATATTCGCTGATCTCCAGCATCTCGGCGTGGCGGTAGTTATCGCCGATGACGTTGGCCAGCATGACCGGCATGGCCATGACCCAGATGATAAAATGGGTGACCCAGAGGGGCATGGTGCGTTTGAGGCCCTTTTTGCCCAGGGTGGGATCAAAGAACAATGTTCTTGACAGCATAGTCGGCACCTCCTAACTCGTAAATAAAGATCTCTTCCAGCGTCAGGGGCAGCAGATCGAAGAAGAGGGGATCGATGGCGGCCATCTTTGCCGTGATGTCGGCCTGACTGCCGCGGACGATGACGGTGTGTACGCGGCCGGAACTGCTGCGGTGCAGAATGTCCATGCCGGGCAGCTCCTGGACCTGTTCCGGCTTGAAGACCACCTGCAGCTTGACGATATTGTCCTGCAGTTCGCTGAGGGAACGCTCGATCAGCACCTTGCCGTGGTCGATGATGCCCACATGATCGCAGACGTCCTCCAGCTCGCGGAGGTTGTGGGAGGAGACCAGCACGGTGGTGCCGTGGTCGGCCACATCGCCCATCAGGATGCTCCATACCCTGCGGCGCATGACCGGGTCGAGGCCGTCGACCGGCTCGTCGAGGATCAGATAATCGGGGCGGCAGCACATGGCCAGCCAGAAGGCCGCCTGCTTCTGCATGCCCTTGGAAAGATGGCGGATGGCCTTCTTCTCGTCCAGCGGGAAGGCCTCGCGCAGGGCCTCGAAGCGGCCCATGTCGAACTGGGGATAGATGCCGCGGTAGAAGTCGCGCATATCCCGAATATTGGCCGAAAGGAAGGCATAGACATCGTCGGAGATATAGGCGATGCGGCTCTTGACGGCGGTGTTTTCATAAACCGGCTGGCCGTCGACCGTGACCGTGCCGCTGTCCTGCCGGTAGATGCCGGTGATGTGGCGGATGACGGTCGATTTGCCCTAGCCGTTGGGGCCGACCAGGCCATAGATGCCTCCCTTGGGCACATTGAGGCTCAGGCCGTCGAGGGCGCGGAAGCCATCGAAGGTCTTGACGAGATTTTCAACTTTGATCATGCCTCTGCTCCTCCTTCCTGTGCGATGCGCATCTGCAGCTCCTCCTTGGTGATGCCCATAAGGAGCAGCTTGCCGACCATCCTGTCAAAATCTGTTAAAAGCTGCTGCATACGTCCTTTGTCGACCTCCTGGGGTTTGCCGGCAAAGCAGCCCTTGCCGGGCACGGTGTAGATGATGCCTTCGGTTTCCAGCTCGCGGTAGGCGCGCTGGATGGTGTTGGGGTTGATGGCAAGCCGGGCGGCCAGCTCGCGCACCGAGGGAAGCTTTTCATCGGGGGCGATGGCGCCCGAGAGGATCAGCTTCTTGTAGTTGTCTTTGATCTGTTCGTAGATCGGACGGCTGTCGCGATAATTTAACCCGATCAAACAACCACCTCCTTGTCGAAATTGGGGTGATAACCTTGTGTTTTTACACTGTATGTTCAACTGTATGAGTTGTCCTAATACAGTTATAGCACAGGATACACACCGCGTCAACAGGGTGAAGTTTAAGATTGTTTTAAGATATACTTAAGATATTGGTGCCTTAGATCACCACCAATCTCCCGTCAACGCACCTGTAGGGGCGAGCATTGCTCGTCCGTCCGGAAACAGACGCTTGCCTTGCGGACGGCCAATGGCCGCCCCTACACGGCCCGGCATCATACAAAATCCACCCTTTCAACGGTATATGGCCGTAGGGACCGACCTCCCGGGCGGTCCGGAAAAGTCATCCCCTCGCATAGATCTGCCCAAAACAAAAACCGCTGCCCTTATGCCGGCAGCGGTTTTCTCTTACAGTTCCAGTTTATAGCTGGGGTGCATCAGGCCGGTGGGCGGATAGTATTCCTCGCCGGTGAAGGCAAATCCCAGCTTATCGGCCAGTACATGGCGGGAGTTTGTATTCTTCGGGTTGTGTCCGGCCCGCAGCTCCCGGGCATGGAGGGTATCCTTTGCGTAGGCGATGGCCGCCCTTGCCCCCTCGACGGCCAGACCCTTTCCCCAGAAATCGGGTTTCAGATGAAAGCCCAGCTCATAGACGTCGGCCTCACCCGAAACGGGGCGCAGGCCGCAGCAGCCCACATGGCTGCCCGTGGCAAGATCAAAGACCGGCCAGTACTGCACGCCATAGCGCGCGTGGTTTTCGCACTCCAGCGCCAGACGGGCCTCGATCTCCCCTTCGGTAAAGACGCCGGCGGCGCAGATGTATTTCGATACCTGCGGGTCGCCCCACAGGGCTTTGGCCGGCTCGAGGTCATCTGCCGTCCAGATGCCGAAGCCCAGCCGCGCGGTGGTCATAAAATAATCACGCATAAATATCTTCCTTTAAAAACGGGCGGCAGAGATCTGCCGCCCGATGATTTTGTTATGTGTTATTCCGCAGATCGATTTGCGATCATTTGCCCTTACGCAGGACGCGGCCGTTCTTCAGGCCTGTAAAACGACCATTCTCGACTGCGATACCGCCGTTGACGATGACGTAGTGGATGCCTTCGTTGCGGCGGTAGGGGTAGTCGTAGTCGGCGTTGCACTTGAGTGCGGCATAGTCGAAGACGGTGATGTCGGCAGCCATGCCTTCCTTCAGCAGGCCGATGGAGGGCAGGTCATAGACCTTGGCAGGCAGGCCGGTGATGCGGTGGACGGCGCTCTCGAGGCTCTCGATGCCGTTGTCGCGAACCAGCTCGAGGCGATGGACCAGTGTGGCCATGGCTCTGGGATGGCCGCCGGCGTGGGTCTCGGGATCGATGATGTCGGCATAGTCCGACCAGTCGGAGCCGCCCATGACCCAGGGCTGTGCCAGGAAGTTGAGCAGGTCGCTCTGGTTCTGGGCAAAGTAGATGCCCTGAACGATGCCTTCGTTCTGCGCCAGCAGCTCGACGACGGTATCAAAGGGCGCCTTGCCCCACTCTTCGGCCAGCTGGGCGATGGTCTTGCCCAGGTGCTCCTGTGTCTTGTAGGCGCCGGCGATCAGGCAGCCTTCATAACCGGCCGAGAAGATATTGCTCTCGAACTCGTCGATCTCGTTGAAGATCGACCATTCGGCCTTCTGGCGCAGCTCGGCGCTCTCGACCAGCTTGCGCAGGCCGATCTCCTTGCCTTCGGTCAGATACTTGGGGGGGATCTGGGCGATCAGGGGTGCCGAACCGCCGGTGAAGGGATACTGGTCGGCCCAGATGGTCATGCCGGCCTTGCGGTTTTCATCCAGCCATTCGATGATCTCCTGGCTCTTGCCCTCGTTGTGGTGGCCGATGACCTTGATGTGGGAAATATTGACGGGGATACCGCTGGCGCGGCCGATGACCAGCGCTTCTTCGATGGATTCCTTCAGCTGGTTGCCCTCGCCGCGGATGTGTGTGGTATAGACGCCGCCATACTTATGGGCGACCTTGGCGATCTCGATCAGCTCTTCGGTGCCGGCAAAGACCGAGGGGGTATAAACCAGACCGGTGGAGAAGCCCAGCGCGCCGCACTCCATGGCTTCCTGCATCAGGTCGCGCATCTGCTGGAGCTGCGCTTCGTTGGGTGTGCCTTCGCCGAAGCCCATGACCTTGCCGCGGATGGGGCCCTGGCCTGCAAAGTAGGCCTGATTGGGGCCGTGGGGAATGCTCTCGGCATACCGGAAGAAGGAAGTATAGCTCTCGCAGATCCTGGCGAACTCTTCCTTGGAAACGCCGCAGGTGGGGTTATACTCGCCATAGTAGGGGGCCGAAAGGCTGCCGCACTGGCCGGCCAGCTCGGTGGTGGCGCCGTCTTCCAGATGGTTATAGCCGGTGGTCTTGGGGTTGAAGAGGATCATATCGGAATGGGTGTGGGTATCGATGAAGCCGGGGGATACGATCAGGCCCTTGGCGTCGAGGATGCGCTTGGCAGGCTCGTTGATGACCGGGGCGATCCTGGCGATCAGGCCGCCTTCCACAGCGACGTCGGCCTTGAAACGAGGTGCACCTGTACCGTCGACAACGGTACCGTTCTTGATCAGCAGATCATACATAAAAAGTCAGCTCCTTTATATTTTTTCAAACCGGAAATACAGACGGATCACATTGCTGCATCTTTTTAAATTATACACTTTCCTTCGTCATTTGGCAATCGCGTTCCCGTGAGAATGTCGAAAGCGACAAATCCTGCCTTGGAAAAATCATCAAACTCCACAAAAATTCGAATTATTTATAGTTTTTTCATTGATTTGTCCTTTCATTGATATATAATCCTTATGATAACCCTGTGAAAAAAACGTAAAATCCATGTTTTCATTTTCAGCCTGATGTCGGCCCCCGTGCCGATCAAGGAGGTAGATCCTATGCAAATCCAAACCCGGGC
>JAFQKM010000068.1 GCA_017396925.1 Clostridia bacterium | reverse complement strand
GTGCCTTCGAGGACGGGGTCATTGTGGGGATAGACGGCATCTTCGTCAAAGGCCTCATCCCAAAAGACCAGCTTGCGCCGTTTGCGCCTGCGGTAGATGTCGATGGCCTTGGAGTCGGCCAGTGTCAGCAGAAAATTGCGGGTCTTGGGATGGTCGGGGTCGGCAGGCAGACGGCCGAGATAGGGCAGGGCCGAAAGGAAGGCCTCGTGGACGGCGTCCTCGGCATCCTTGTCGTCGCCCAGAATATCCCGGGCCGAGAAAAACATCTCCTGTTTGTAGCGTTGGTAAAGTACACCGAAGAAGCTGCGGTCGGCTTCTTCTTCGATGAGGGTCATATAATAAAGCATAGGCGGTCACATCCTTTATGATTGTGCTTCATCTAATGTAACGCATGAAGGGGGCAGATTCGGACATGGGTTTTGAAAAAACTTTGGAATTTACAATTTGTTCATAAACATTGGTGCCTATCTGTTTTTTCAATCGGTGAAACAGAGGGTTATGATGTTTTTGAATATAAATTGACTTTGGTTTTTGGGCATGGCTAAATAAAGACAATGGGGTAAATCCCCAAATATAACACAAGGAGAACAGAAAGATGAAAAAGACCATTTCTCTTGTGCTTGCCCTCGTCCTGATGCTGGGTCTGTCGGTCACAGCCTTTGCGGCCGATCCCACAGCTGCGGCTTATGAAGCAGCAAAGACCTATTTTGCAAATGCCGAAGGCAAGAACATGCTGTCGCTGGACAAGGTTCTGGCAGCTCTCGAGAGCGAAGATGTCCTGATGCTGGATATCCGCGGCGCAGAGGACTATGCCAAGGGCCACCTGAAGGGCGCTGTCAATATTCCATTTGTTGAGGTCGTCAACTACCTCGATCAGCTGCCCCGCGACAAGCGCATCATCGTCAACTGCTACTCGGGCCAGACCGCCGGCCAGATCGTTGGCGCACTGCAGCTGGCAGGCTTTGATGCCTACTCCATGAGCGGCGGCTTTGGCTCGGTCAAGGAGGATACACCTCTGGAGACCACCGTCAATGCATTTGTTCCTGCCGAAAACGGCGAACTGACCGAAAACGAGAAGGCTCTGCTGGAAGCAGCCCGCTTTGCCATGACCATCCCTGCTGACAAGAATGTTGTCCAGCCTGCCGTTCTGGCCGAGAATCTGGACAAGTATTTTGTCCTCGATGTTCGTGACAAGGAAACCTTTGACAAGTTCCACATTGAAGGCGCTGTCAATGTTCCTTATTATGAGATGGGCGGTTACATCGACCAGCTACCCAAGGACAAGGCCATTGCCGTCGTCTGCAACTCGGGCCAGCAGTCCTCCCAGACCGTTGCCGTCCTGCGTGCTGCCGGCTTTGAGGCTTACAATGTCCAGAGCGGCATGAACAACGGCTGGAACAAGCAGAATCTGCCCACCGTTGCCACACCCGTCGAACCCGCACCTGTCGAGCCCACACCCGTACAGCCCACCACACCTGCCGGCACTTATGTCGTCAAGGGCGGCGACTCCCTGTGGAAGATCGCCAAGAACGAGCTGGGCAGCGGCTATCGCTGGAGCGAGATCTTCGAGCTCAACAAGGACACCGTCAAGAACGCCAACCTCATCTATGTCGGCCAGACCCTCAAGCTGCCCGCATAACATCGCAATCTGATCTGTCAGGCCCCGCAGAGTTGATCTCTGCGGGGCTTTTTGCATCCTGTCGGAATATTGACTACAGAGCGCAAAATGATGTACAATAAAACACAGCGAATATATTATATCCGGGAGGAAATCATGGATAATCTCAGAGAACGCGTCAACAGCGCCCTGCGCTTTACCCCCAGAAACATTTACCCCATTCTGACCAATCTGCATCTGCGCCCCAACTTCGTCAAGTACGGCGGCTTTTCCTATAAGAAGGAGAGCCTGAAGGAAGATGGCAAGAAGGCCTATCAGCACGTCTTTGTCGACCTGACCAAGGGCGAACAGCGCGAGATGTTCGACCATACCCATCTGGCCCAGATGCTGGGCGACAAGCTGGGCGAGACCTTCGATCCCGAAAATCTGCCCATCCAGATCGAGCGTGTCACCGACTGGAACGGCCTGGTCTTCTCGATGCCCGATATGTCCCGCTGGATGTACGACGGCAAGGCCATCGTCCGCCTGAACGGCCCCCTGCCCAAGGGCTCGGTTTTGTCGCCCGACAAGAAGAAGGCCGTCTATGTGGAAAACGGCAACCTGTATTTCGTCAAGCTGCCCTCGATGGAGACCATTCAGATCACGAGCGACGGCACCGAAGACCGCGGCTACGGCATCCGCTATCAGGGCTCCTCGGGCTATATCGCCGACAAGCTGGCCGGCAATGTCAAGCCCGCCGGTGTTCTGTGGTCGCCCGACAGCACCAAGTTCTTCACCTACCTGCTCGACTTCAGCCAGGTCGAAGACTATACCCTCGTGCAGAGCGTACCCGAAGGCAAGACCTGCGTCCGCCCCGTTGTCCACAACTACAAGTATGCCCTGCCCGGCGACGAGCACGTGGCCGAGGCCCAGTTCCTGCTCTTTGATCTGGCTTCGGGCGAGATGAAGGAAGTTCAGGTCCCCCGCACCAATATGTCCTTCGGCGCCCCCATCAACGACCGTATGTCCATGCTGACATGGTCGCTGGAGGGCAACATGGCCGCCTGCTATGTCATGAACCGCGGCTGCACCAAGGCCGATATCTATATGATCGACCCCGCCACCGCCGAGGCCCGCCTGCTCTTCACCGAAGAGAGCGACACCTTCCTCTTCTTTGACCATCACCGCATCCTCAATTCGGCCTCCCCCCTCACCGAGGACTTCGGCGCCAAGACCTTTGTCATCTCCGAGCAGATGGGCAAGCTCTTCTGGCTCTCCGAGCGCGACGGCCAGTTTGATATCTTCAGTTACGACATCGAGAGCGGCGACTGCGAGCGTGTCACCGAGGGCGACTGCTGCGTCCGCCAGCTGCTCCATCTGGATGCCGACAAGCACCTGCTCTATTATTCGGCTTCCGGCCGCGAACCCGGCGTCAACCTCTATCAGCGCTATCTCTACTGCGCCGACCTCGACAGCGGCGAGATCAAGCTGATGTGCTATGAGAAGGGCGACCACAATGCCTACTTCGCCCCCGAAGGCGCCTACTTTGTCGCCTCGATCTCGGCTTTCGACAATCCCCCTGCCCACAGAATCTTCGACATCACCGACGGTCAGGCCATCGGCACCATCTGCTCCTGCGACGTCTCCCGCCTCGAGGCCATGGGCTTCAGCTATCCCATCCCCGTCTGTGAAAAGGGCGCCGACGGCGTCACCGACGTCTATGGCGTCATGTATCTGCCCAACAAGTTCGATCCCACCAAGAAGTATGCCGTCACCGAATACTGCTACGGCGGCAATCAGACCACACGCGCACCCAAGAACTTCCCCGAGACCCTCGAGACCCTGGGCTTCTCGCCGGCCTTTTCGGATATGGGCTTTGTCACCGTCATCATCGACGGCCGCGGCACACCCCTGCGCGGCAAGGCCTACCACGACTATGGCTACAACAACATGGGCGACTGCGCCGGCCTGAGCGACCGCGCCGCCGTCCTCGAGAACCTGTGCAAGCGCTACAGCTTCCTCGACCGCGAGCGCTGCGGCGTATGGGGCCATTCGGGCGGCGGCTTTGCCACCCTCCATGCCCTGTGCAAGCATCCCGATCTCTATAAGGTCGGCGTCTCCACCGGCGGCAACCACAGCCAGGAGATCTATTCGGCCGAATGGTCCGAGCGCTATATGGGCAAGTTCGACCGCGAGCTGTGGGAAGCCCAGAACGCCGAGTATCTGGTGGAAAACCTGCAGGGCAAGCTGCTGCTCATCCACGGCGAGCTGGACGACAATGTCCATCCCGCATCGACCATGCGTGTGGTCGACGCCCTCATCAAGGCCGACAAGGACTTTGATATGCTGATCATGCCCAATATGCACCATACCCTGCGCGAGCACGACTATTACTGCCGCAAGGTTCTGGAATATTTCGCCAACAACCTCTAAGCAGGAGATTCTATGGAACGCTTTGACTACACCGTGACGGCGGAGGACGAGGCCCTGGGCCTCAATCTGGGCAGGCTGGCCCGGCAGCGGCTGGGCGCATCGGCCACCCTTCTCCGCCAGCTCAAGCGTGTGGAGGACGGCATCTGGCTGGACGGCGTGCCGGTCTATGTCAATGTCCTCCCCAAAGCGGGCCAGGTCATCTCGCTGGCCGGCGGACGGGAAAAAGACTCGGAAAACATCATCCCCCAGCAGGGCGAGGTCGATATCGCCTATGAAGACGAGCTGATGCTGATCGTCAACAAGCAGGGCGGTCTGCCGGTCCATCCCTCCCGGGGTCATCCGCAGGATACACTGGCCAACTTTGTGGCCGGTATGTTCGAGCAGCGGGGCGAGCATTTCGTCTACCGCGCCATCAACCGCCTCGACCGCGGCACCAGCGGCCTCATGTGCATCGCCAAGACCAAGTATTCTTCGGCCATTCTGGCCAAGGCGCTGTGGCAGGGCCGCATCGAGCGCCGGTATTATGCCCTCTGTGAAGGCACCCCCGATCCACCCTGCGGTACGGTCGATCTGCCGTTGGGCCGAAGGGAAGGCTTTGGCATCCAGCGCTGCGTCGATCATGAAAACGGTCAGCATGCCATTACCCACTACGAGACCGTCCGCTCGAACGGCCGCTGCAGCCTTCTGCGCCTGCGGCTGGAGACCGGACGCACCCATCAGATCCGCGTCCACATGGCCGCCATCGGCCATCCGCTGATCGGCGATTTTATGTACGGCACCGAGCTGGAGGGCTTCGACCGCGTGGCCCTGCACTCGGCCTGCATCCGCATCGAGCTGCCCGACCGCACGGTCGAGCTGGAAACGCCGCCGCCCCC
>JAFQKM010000067.1 GCA_017396925.1 Clostridia bacterium | reverse complement strand
GTCCTTGCCGGCGCCCGACTTGAGCAGCTTGCCGCTCAGCTTACCTGCGCCGTCGAGGGCGAAGATATTCTTGCAGGGCAGCTTGGAATAGTCAAAGTTCTTTGCACCGTGCATGCCGTTCTCTTCGCAGATGGTAAAGAGGAACCACAGGTCGCGGTGGGGCTTACCGGTCTCCTTGAGCTGATCGAGCAGCTCCATCATCATGGCGATGCCCGACTTGTCGTCGGCGGCCAGAATGGTGTCGCCCTTGCTCTTGAGGATGCCGTTTTCAAAAACAGGCTCGATGCCGATGCCGGGCTCAACGGTGTCCTGATGGGCGTTGAGGCAGATGCCTTCGCCTTCCATGTCGCCGCCGATGTGGATCAGCAGGTTGCCGCTGTGGTCGCCGCCGATGGCCTTGCCGGCCTCGTCGCGATAGACTTCATAGCCGCGATCTTCAAAATACTTCTGAAGATAATCGGTCATGGGGCCTTCCTTATAGGATACGCTGTCGATCTTGATCATCTCGATCAGACGCTCGAGAACTCTTTCCTGATTGAACTGCATATGTATCTCCTCCTGTTAAATATAGTTGGATGGTGTTTTTATTATACTAAACCCTGCACAGAATAGCAAGACAGCGCACCGAAAAAGCCGCCTGCATGTTAAGAAACCATTCAAATCGATCCATAGCATACTGTGCCCCCCCTTTTTTCGTTGCCCACAGCTGTAAAATATGCTATATTATAAGCAAAATGGGAGTTTATGTTTTCTTCGCGCTCCCTTTGTAAAATGAGGGTAAAAAGCAGGTAAAAATCCTGTAAATTCCCCCCGCACACCACAACCTGTTTTACATATACGGAGAACTTATTATGCGTATCGTTATCGTAGGAACCGGCAAGGTCGGCACGACCCTTGCCGAACAACTGTCGAACGAAGACCACGACATTATCGTCGTCGACAAAAATCAGAACACCGTCGACAGCCTCATCAACACGCTGGACATTATGGGTGTCTGCGGCAACGGTGCCAGCTACCATGTGCTGCTGGAAGCCGAAGTGCAGAAAGCCGATCTGCTGATCGCCTGCACCAGCCAGGACGAGATCAATCTGCTGTGCTGCCTTGTAGGTAAAAAACTCGGAGCCCAAAACACCATCGCCCGCGTCCGCAACCCCGAATACAGCGACCAGCTGGTTTTCATGCGGGATGAGCTCGGCCTTTCCATGAGCATCAATCCCGAGCGCGTCGCCGCCAGCGAGCTTTATAAGCTGCTCAAGTTCCCCTCGGCCCTCAAGATCGAGACCTTCTCCAACAAGCGTGTCGAAATGGCCGAGATCAAGCTGCGTGAGGGTTCGGCGCTTGATCATGTCTGCCTGCGCGACCTCCACAAAACCTACAAGGGCAAGGCGCTGATCTGCGCTGTTCAGCGCGGCAGTGAGGTCACCATCCCCGACGGTAATTTCATACTGAAGGCCGGCGACAAGATCAATGTTATCGCCCAGGCCAACGACATGTACGACTTTTTCAACAGTCTGGGCCGTACTCTGCCCGAAGCCCGTGACGTTATGCTGGTGGGCGGCGGCCGCATCAGCTTCTATCTGGCCCGCATGCTGACCGAAAACGGTGCAAGGGTCAAGATCATTGATATCGATCCCAATCGCTGCCAGGAGCTCAGCCGCCTGCTGCCCCAGGCCATGATCATCTGCGGCGACGGCACCAATCAGGAGCTGCTCAGCGAAGAGGGCATCGATACCATGGATGCCGTGATCGCCCTGACCGGCTTTGATGAAGAAAACATCATTCTGGCCCTCTATGCCCAGTCGGCCACCGAGGCCAAGGTCATCACCAAGGTCAACCGTCCCACACTGGCCAACATTGCCGAATCGACCGGCCTTGGCTCGATCATCTCCCCCCGTGCTCTGACCGCGAACATCATCATCCGTTACGTCCGCTCCATGCAGAACTCCATGGGCAGCAACATCGAGACCCTCCACCGACTGATGGACGGTGCCGTCGAGGCCCTCGAGTTCCGCGTCAACGAGACCTTCCCCATGCTGGATGTTCCGCTGATGGATCTGCAGCTCAAGCAGGGTATCCTGGTCGCCTGCATTTCCCGCAGCGGCCGCACCATCATCCCCGGCGGCCGCGACTATATCTCGGTGGGCGACCGTGTCATCGTCGTTGCTGCCGACAAGCATCTCGACGACCTGTCTGATATCCTGAAGGAGCATGTATAAGTATGAATCGTAAAATGGTCCTTTATTTCGTGGGCAGGATCATCATGGTCGAAGGTGCGCTGCTCCTGCTCCCGGCACTCGTCGGTCTTTATTACGGCGAGCGCATTATCTTCTCTTTCCTGCTGATCGCCGCACTGGCCTTTGTCCTCGGGCGCGCCATGAGCATCAGAAAGCCCAAAAACACCGTATTTTTTGCCAAGGAGGGCTTTGCTGCCGTTGCTTTGGCCTGGTTCCTCCTCTCAGCCGTCGGTGCGCTGCCCTTCTGGGTCAGCGGCTATGTCCCCTCATATATCGACGCGCTTTTCGAGGTCGTCAGCGGCTTCACCACCACCGGCTCGAGTATCCTCACCGGTGTCGAACACCTGCCCCGTGCGCTGCTCTTCTGGCGCAGCTTCACCCACTGGGTCGGCGGCATGGGTGTTCTGGTCTTTGCCATGGCCGTCATCCCCATGTCGGATAAGCGCTCGATGCATCTGATGCGTGCCGAGGTCCCCGGTCCCACAGTCGGAAAGCTACTGCCCAAGCTGCGCGACACGGCCAAGATCCTCTATGCCCTCTATCTGCTGCTCAGCCTCATGCTTTTCATTCTGCTGATCCTGGGTGGCATGACTCCCTTTGACAGCGCCATCCATACCTTCGGCACGGCCGGTACCGGCGGCTTTTCCAGCTGGAATTCCAGCATTGGACACTATGACAGCGCCTACATCGACTGGGTCATCACCATTTTCATGGCCCTGTTCGGCATCAATTTCAACCTCTACTTTTTCCTTGCCCTCCGCAACTGGAAGGCTGCCTTCAAAAATGAAGAGCTCTGGTGGTATCTGGGCATCATGGTTTTTTCTTCGGTCACCATTGCCTGGAACATCCTGCCCCTCAAGGGCTCCTTTATGAATGCCCTGCGTTATGCGGCTTTTCAGGTCGCTACCGTCATGACCACCACCGGTTATGCCACCGCCGACTTTAACCTGTGGCCCGCCTTTTCCAAGGGCATGCTGGTGCTGCTCATGTTCATCGGTGCCAGCGCAGGCTCAACCGGCGGCGGCCTTAAGGTCTCCCGTCTGCTCATCATGGGCAAGGCGGCCAAGCGCGAGATCTATCGCCTGCTGCATCCCCGTATGGTCACTACCGTATCGATGGATGAGAAGCCCGTGGCCGAGGCCACCATTACCGGTGCCTATATGTATCTGGTTATCTATGTCTTTATCGCGGCAGTCAGTACCATTATCCTGAGCCTCGACAATTTTGATCTGGAGACCACCTTTACCGCCATGGCGGCCTGCCTCAACAACATCGGCCCCGGCCTGAGCATTGTCGGTCCCACCGGCAACTACAGCACCTTCTCCGATCTCTCCAAGATCG